>CAITEF010000627.1 GCA_903891315.1 uncultured Rhodospirillales bacterium
ACGATGCCGCCATAGGAATGCGCCGCCTCGTTCACCTCGGGACGCGCGCCGAGCGAGGTGATCATGATCGGCACGCGATGCTTGACGCACATTTCGATGTCGGCATGCAGTCGGTCATTGGATTTGTGCACAATCTGGTTGACCGCGAACGGAGCCGCCTTGCGGTCGGGATGTTTGGCGTTGTGCTCGCCGAGTTCGCCCTGAATCCGATTGAGCCATTCATCCAGCACATGCGCCGGGCGGGCGTTGAGTGCTGGGAATGAGCCGACAATCCCGGCCTTGCATTGTGCGATCACCAGATCAGGTGTGGAGATGATGAACATCGGCGAGCCGATCACTGGCAGACGCAGTGATTGCAAAATCGGGGGCAGGCTCATGCGGGCGTTTCCAATCTGTTTTGCCGGAATCTGCCATAGTGAGCGCCGTCATCCAACCCGAGATTGACGCAAGCGGCAGGCTGCAAGACCATGCGGATTGACGGCCATCGGATCTGCCTGTCAGATTGTGATGATATATAACAAAAATGCCGGGAGGCAGCTTGCAGCGTCCGTTTCCCTGGGAAGCGTTGTATCCGCCGGGTGTCGACGGGGGCCTCGCGGTTCCGGTCTCGACCCTTCCGGAGATGCTTGCGTGCTCGGTGGCTCGGTTTGGCGATCTGCCTGCCATGCGCTTCCTGGCCACGCGATGGAGCTTTGCCGAATTCTCCCGCCAGGTTGATCGGCTGGCTGCCGGGTTGATCGCCGAGGGTTTGCGTCCGGGCGAGCGGGTGGCGTTGCATCTGCCGAACACGCTGACGCATCCGCTGAGCTATTTTGCCGTGCTGCGCGCGGGCGGCATCGTCACCCACCTCACCCCGCTCGACCCGCTGCGCACCCTCCAGCGCAAGATCGATGATGTCGGCGCACGGTTCCTGATCGCCATCGACACATCGAGCCTGCGCGGGATTTCCGAGAGTCTGGCGGTTGAGCGGCGGTTCATCACGCGCGAGGCCGCGTGGCAGGATGGCGGAGATCTGGGTCTGCCCGACGCCGATCCGCTCTCCGCTTGGCCATTGTCAACGCCGGAAGATGTGGCGCTGCTGCAATTCACTGGCGGCACCACCGGCCACCCCAAAGCGGCGATGCTGAGCCACGCCAATCTGACGGCGGCCACCGAAATCTACGTGCGCTGGAACGCCGCCAATGGCCGCCCGGTGACCCCGGATGACCGCGTGCTGTGCATCCTGCCGCTGTTCCACATTTTCGCGCTGACCTCCGTGCTGTTGCGCGCGGTGGCGTGTGGCGCGGAGGTGCTGATCCATGCGCGGTTTGACGCCGAGTCGGTGCTCGATACGGTCGAACGCGACCGCATCACCCTGATTTCCGGCGTGCCGACGATGTGGACCGCGCTGTCGCGCTCACCAACCATCGACAAGCGCGACCTTTCCAGCCTGCGTGGCATTTTCTCCGGCGGCGCACCGCTGCCGGTGGACATCGCCGAACGGATCGAGACGCTCACCGGCTACCGTCTCGGCGGCGGCTGGGGGATGACCGAGACTTCGCCGGTCGGCACCAATCTGATCATCGGCTCCAAACCGGTGCCGGGCGGGATCGGCGTGCCGCTGCCGGGAATTGAAATCCGCATCGTTGACCCGGCAGACCCCACGCGCGAATTGCCCCAGGGTGAGGTCGGCGAGATGGCGATCCGTGGCCCGAATGTCACGCGCGGCTACTGGAACCGCCCGGAGGACAATGCGCGCGCCTTCGCCGATGGCTATCTGCTCACCGGCGATCTCGGCCAGATGCAGCCGGACGGCACGTTGGTGCTGGTGGATCGCAAGAAGGACATGATTCTCTCCGGCGGTTTCAACGTGTATCCGCGGGTGATCGAGGAAGCGGTGTGCGAGCACCCGGATGTGGTCGAGGCGGCGGTGATCGGTGTGGACGACCCGTATCGCGGGCAGGCGGCGAAAGTGTTCGTGGCACTGAAGCCGGCAGCGCCGACGCTCACGCTCGATGATTTGCGCGTTTTTCTTGCCGACAAGCTTGGCCGCCACGAAATGCCTGCGCAGTTGGAAATCCGTGACGCTCTGCCGAAGACGCCGGTGGGGAAATTGTCGCGGCAGGAAT
>CAITEF010000628.1 GCA_903891315.1 uncultured Rhodospirillales bacterium
ACGTTGGTGTTGTTGCCGTTCTTCTCGGCAATCCTGTGGGCGTCGATCCTCGCCTACACGACATGGCCGGTTTATGTCTGGTTGCGTGGGCATCTGAAGCTGGGGGCCCAGGCCGCCGCGGCGCTGATGGTGATTGTGATCGCCGTCTTGGTGGTGTTGCCGTTGGCGTTGGCGGTGCCGAGCAGTTCGGCGGATATCGACGCGCTGAAAAAGGACGTTGAGAGCCTGATGCAGGCCGGGTTGCCCGCGCCGCCGAGCTGGCTCTTCGACGTGCCGCTGGTTGGCGCCTCGATTGCCGAGCGGTGGCAGCAATGGGCGATCGATTTGGGCACGATGGTCTCGTTCTTCCGGCCGTATTTCGGGATGGCGGGTGAGATGGCGCTGAGTGTGCTGCTCGGGCTGGCCAATGGCGTGTTGCTGTTCATGCTCGCTTTGTTCGTGGCGTTCTTTTTCTACGCCTCGGGCGAGAAAATGGCGGAGCTGGCGGCGTCTTTGCTGCGCCGGATTGCCGGAGATCAGGCCGATCGGCTGCTGACGGTGACCGGTTCGACGATCCGGGGCGTGGTCTATGGCATTCTTGGCACCGCTTTGGTGCAGGGGATTCTGACTGGGCTGGGGCTGTGGGTGGTGGGAATTCCACGCGCTTGGCTGTTGGGGCTGGTGGCGGGCGGCCTGTCTGTGCTGCCGGTGGGGGCTCCGGTGATCTGGATTCCGGCCGGGCTGTGGCTGCTCTCGACCGGTGCGACGCTGAAAGGCGTGGGTTTGCTCGCCTATGGTCTGTTCGCGATCAGTGGCTCCGATTCGGTGATCCGGCCGTTCTTTATCGCGCGCGGCTCGCATCTGCCGTTCCTGCTGACGATGCTGGGCGTGTTGGGTGGGGCGCTGGCGTTCGGGTTGCTGGGCGTGTTCGTGGGGCCGGTTTTGCTCGGCGTGGGCTATACGTTGGTGGTGGAATATGGCGAGTCGAAGTTCCGTCTTCCGGCTGCGGAATGATCGCGGCACGGCGCTTGCCTGACATATTCTGTGAGGCAAGACTGTCTCCTATGTGCAAAGACATCCGAAGCTCATGATAGCGTTCATTATAGCGAGATTGTTGCAGGCGATTCCGGTGTTGCTCGTGGTGGGCTTCATCAGTTTTGCCATGTTCCAGTTCGTCGGCGACCCGCTGGTGGCGCTGCTTGGGCAGAATTTCACCGCCGAAGAGGCGGATGCGATGCGGCACAATCTGGGCATGGATCAGCCATTTCTGGTGCAATACGTGAACTTCCTGGGTCGCGTGCTGCATGGCGATTTCGGAATTTCCTATCGTCTGGCCAAGCCGGTGGGTGAGTTGCTGGCCGAGCGGCTGCCGGCGACGGCGGAACTGGCGCTCTGTGCGGCGATTCTCTCGCTGCTGGTCGGCGTGCCGTTGGGCGTGCTGACGGGCATCAAGCGCAATGCGCTGATTTCGCGGGTGATGATGATGCTCTCCTTGGTCGGCGTCTCGCTGCCGACCTTTCTGATCGGCGTGTTGCTGATCCTGTTGTTCGCGGTACAGTTGGGCGTTCTGCCGAGCTACGGGCGGGGCGATGTGGTGCATTTCGCGCATTGGTCGACCGGGCTGCTGACCGGAACCGGGCGGGTGGCGTTGATTCTGCCCGCGGTGACGCTGGGGCTGTTCCAGATGACGCTGATCCTGCGGCTGGTGCGCTCGGAGATGTTGGAGGTGATGCGCTCCGACCACATCAAATTCGCCCGTGCGCGCGGCCTGACCCCGCGTGCGATCAATTTTCATCATGCGTTGTCGAACACGCTGGTGCCGGTGATCACGATTGTGGGGTTGCAATTGGGGATGCTGATCGCGTTCTCGATTGTCACCGAGACGGTGTTTCAATGGCCGGGGATGGGGCTGCTGTTGGTGCAATCCATCGGGGTTGCCGATATTCCGGTGATGTCGGCCTATCTGCTGTTGATCGCGGTGGTGTTCGTGACGATCAATCTGGTGGTCGATCTGCTGTATTTCGCGGTTGATCCTCGTCTGCGTGGAGGCGGGAAATGAACGCGTTGCAGCGGTTTCTCGACAGCGATTTTATCTATTCGTTCAAGCGCAACCCGGTGGCGATGGTCTCGTTCGGCGTGGTGGTGCTGGTGGTGCTGGCGGCCGTGCTGGCACCGTGGATTGCGCCGCACAACCCGTTCGATCTTGCCAGCCTGAACCTGCTGGACAGCCTCAAGCCGCCGTTCTTCCAGACCGATGGCGACCCGTCCTTCCCGCTCGGCACGGATGATCAGGGCCGCGATGTGCTCTCGGGCATTATGTACGGCACGCGGATCAGCCTCGAAGTGGCGATATTGGCGATTGGCTTCTCGCTCACCGTTGGGATCTCGGTGGGGCTGATCGCGGGGTATGTCGGGGGCTCGGTGGACGCGGTGTTGATGCGGATTGTCGACGTGCAACTGACCTTCCCGGCGATCCTGGTGGCGCTGCTGGTGGACGGTGTGGTGCGCGCCGTGCTGCCGCCCTCGGCGCAGGAGGCGCTGCAGTTGGACGTGATCGTCTTCGCCATCGGCATCAGCCGTTGGCCGCAATTCGCGCGCACCGTTCGCGGGTCGACGATGATCGAGCGGGGGCGGGATTATGTGATGGCCGCGCGCGTGATTGGGATTTCCTCGCCGCGCATCATGGCCACGCATATTCTGCCGAATGTGCTCGGCCCGGTGCTGGTGATCGCGACGCTCAATCTGGGTCTTGCCGTGTTGGATGAGGCGACGCTGAGCTTCCTGGGCGTGGGATTGCCGCCGACCGAGCCGTCGCTCGGCACGCTCATCCGCTTCGGCAATGATTTCCTGTTCTCCGGCGAGTGGTGGATCACCATCTTCCCGGGGGCAACACTGGCGGTGATGGTGTTGTCGATCAATCTGTTGGGTGACTGGTTGCGCGATGCGCTGAATCCGAGGCTGCGCTGATGGCGTTGCTCGATGTGATCGACCTTTGCGTCGAATTCCCCACACGGCGCGGCATTTTGCGCGCGCTGGATGGGGTGTCGTTTTCCATCGATCCGGGTGAGATCCTGGGCGTGGTGGGCGAGTCCGGGGCCGGCAAGTCGCTGACCGGGGCGGCGATTATCGGGCTGCTGGAGCCGCCGGGCCATGTGGCCGGTGGGCAGATTGTCTTTGACGGCAAGCGACTGGACAATCTGAGCCAGGAAGAGATGCGCGCGATCCGCGGCCGCCATATCGGGGCGATCTTCCAGGACCCGCTGACGACGCTCGACCCGCTGATGTCGGTGGGCAAGCAGCTGATCGAGACGATGCAGACGCATATGAAATTGTCAGATCGTGACGCGAAGGCGCGCGCGGTGCAGTGGCTGGAGGAGGTGGGGATTCCGGCTGCCTCCGAGCGCGTGTTCGCCTATCCGCATCAATTCTCCGGCGGCATGCGGCAGCGCGTGGTGATCGCGCTCGCGTTGTGCGCCGAGCCCCGACTGGTGATCGCCGATGAGCCGACAACGGCGCTCGATGTGTCGATCCAGGCCCAGATCATCACGCTGATGAAGCGTCTGGCGGCGGATCATGGCACGTCGATCATGCTGGTGACGCACGATATGGGGGTGATCGCCGAGACCTGTGACCGGGTGGCGGTGATGTATGCCGGGCGAATTGCCGAGATCGGGCCGGTGGAGAACGTGGTGCGCTCGCCGCATCACCCCTATACCGAGGGGTTGATGGGCTCGATCCCGTCGCTGGAGGCACGGGTGGAGCGGTTGCGGCAGATCGATGGCGCGATGCCGCGACTGAACGCGATCCCGAAAGGCTGCGCGTTCAATCCGCGTTGCGGCAAGGTGATCGAGCGCTGCCGCGAGGAGCGCCCGGTTCTGCTGCCGACGGCGACGACGATGGCGGCGTGTTTCCGGGCGAATGAGGAGGCGGCATGACCATCGTTCTGCAAGCCGCCGAGGTCTCGCGCTATTTCGATGTGTCCAAACCGGCGCTGCAACGGCTGATCTCGCGCGAGCCGCGCCGGACATTGCGCGCGGTGGATGGGGTGTCGTTTGAGATCCATCAGGGCTCGACGCTGTCGCTGGTGGGTGAGAGTGGCTGCGGCAAATCGACGATGGCGCGGCTTGCGGTGGGGCTCTACACGCCCAGCAATGGCAGCATCTCGTTTGAGGGCCAGTCGCTGACGGCGGCGCGGGCGAATGCTTCGTTGCGGCGGAAGATGAACATGATCTTCCAGGACCCGTATGCGTCGCTCAATCCGCGCTGGCGGGTGCGCGATATCGTGGCCGAGCCGATCCGGGCGTTCAAATTGATGTCGGGACGCAAGGATATCGAGGACCGGGTGGGGCAGTTGCTCACCCAGGTGGG
>CAITEF010000629.1 GCA_903891315.1 uncultured Rhodospirillales bacterium
CGGGACCCACCCTACGGTTTTTGCGTCATGGCTGCGTGTGGCGGGCTGGAATATCTTCAGGTCATGCCCGAATACCGTCGTCTGCGCATTCCCGGCGGTTGCTATTTCTTCACGGTGACGTTGGCTGATCGGCGTTCATCTTTGCTGGTTGAGCGGATTGATCTGTTGCGGGCTGCCACTATGCGCACGCGACGGTCCCTGCCGTTTGAGATCAATGCTTTTGTGGTGCTTCCAGAGCATCTGCACGCGGTCGGGACACTGCCGGACGATGATGCCGATTTCTCAGCCCGATGGCGATTGATCAAAATGCTGTTCACGAACGGCATTGCAGGAGGTGAGACGATCAACGCCAGCCGCAAAACCCAGGGTGAGCGTGGCATTTGGCAGCGGCGATTTTGGGAACACGCCATCCGCGATGAACGAGATTATACGACGCATGTTGATTACGTGCATTTCAATCCCGTGAAACATGGGCTGGTTAACCATGTGGCGGATTGGCCGCATTCGACGTTTCATCAGTGGGTGAAGCGCGGACATTATCCGGCGGATTGGGGGGCAGACATCTCCGGCGATGGGTTTGGCGAGGTTTGATGGTGGTGGGACCCTGCGGGACCCACCCTACGGGCTGCCCAAAAGTGTCAACCATGTCTCCGAACATCTGTCAGGGATGGCTCCGGTCTAAACACTGCGCGACCGCACCCTACGTCATTGTTGCAGAAGCGATCAGCGCGCCGGGATAACGCCAGCCGCGCGCGGAGATTTGGACGGCGGCGGGTTGCACCCGGTCTACGGTTGCTTGGTGTTCAGCTTATCAAGTGCCGCTTGGAAAGCGTCGCGGTGCCCGGCTTCGTCATCACCGACCTCGCGGAAATGGGCCGCCACTTTCGTGTCTCCGGCGGACTCGGCGCGAGAGGCCATGTCTGGATACATCATCGTGGTTTCGTGGTTCTCGCCGTGGATCGCATCTTGCAGATTCTCGATATCGCTGCCGACCAGACCGGCGAGGGCTGCGTGGCCTTTGAAATGGTCGTGCCATTCATCCTTGGCGATACGCTCAAACAATTCCGCAATTTTGACATTGCCACGGCTGCGCGCGGCATCGGCATAGGCTTGGTATTTGAGGGTTGCGAACGCCTCACCCAACATTGCGTCGTTTAGGTCTTTGCTTGTGGTGGGCTTCAGCGTGCTGTTGGTCATTTCATCCCCTGTCTGTTCGAGCGTCGGCCAGAGAGGGGGTGAACCGAAGGTCGCTTGCAACAGGCGGAAACTACGCAGCGCGCGTGGGGTGAGGCGCTTCAGGCTCTCCAATCTGTGTTTGCGGGGCCCATCCAAACAAAAAAGCCGCCCGACGTAGCGCCGGGCGGCTTTTTATGCGGGTTGCGACGCCTGCCTATTAGGCGGCAGCGACTTCCGTCGTGGCATCGGCTTCGATCACGGCCTTCACGGCGGCGACGATCTCGGAGAACGAGGCCGGGTCGTCAAACGCGATGGCGGCGAGGACCTTGCGGTCGAGTTCGATGCCGGTGTGCTTGAGGCCCGCCATGAAGCGCGAATAGGTCAGGCCCTCGGCGCGGGTGGCGGCGTTGATGCGCTGGATCCAGAGCGCGCGGAATTCGCGCTTTTTAACCCGGCGGTCGCGATACGCGTATTGGAGCGACTTTTCGAGACGTTCCAGCGCGATGCGGTAATTGGTGGAGGAACGACCAAAGAAGCCCTTCGAGGCGTCAATGACCTTCTTGTGACGAGCGTGCGTGGTTACGCCGCGTTTAACACGTGCCATTTTCTATTCTCCTCAGGCCAGACCGTAGGGGGCCCACTGCTTCACAGTCTTGCCGTCCATTTCGGTCAGCGTCTGTGAGCCGCGGTTGGTCCGCTTCATTTTCTGAGAACGGTTGATCAGGCCGTGGCGCTTATTGCCAGGACCAGCCAAAACCTTGCCAGTGGCAGTGATCTTGAAGCGCTTCTTGACAGAAGACTTCGTCTTCATCTTGGGCATTTTGAACTCCTAATTCGGGTTACCTGCTTGACGCAGGCAATACATCGCGGCCGGGCATGCCCCACAGGCCCGGCGCGCAGACGAGGCGCGGGTTATAGGGGGGTGGGGGAGGCGATGCAACAGGATTGCAATGAGGGGCGGGGTTGTGTCGGGGGCTTGGGTGGAAGCGGCGAACGGCCACCGAAATTGCGCCACGATTGTCCTTATGATGCGTGGCAACCCAGGAGGCGGCGATGAAGCGTCTGATCGGTGTGTTGGTGCTCAGTCTGGCGTTGGTCGGATGCAAGGATGACAGCGCCGTCCATTCCGCCGCAGCGCCGGCTCCGGCTCCGGGGTCAATGCAGGCCTCGGTGGCGCGCGCCGCAAACGGGGCGGGATCGGACAAGATCGCCTACACCCACAAGATCGGTCTGGAAATGGCGCGCGACCAGTTGCAGGCGCGCTTCGAAAAAGCGCGCGCGCTGTGCGAGTCCGATCCTGCAATCCGCTGCACCTTGCTGCGCGCGCAGCTCAATCTGTTCCAGGCCAATCCATATTCGTCGACAAATGCCGAGTTGGAGCTACGGCTGGCGCATGACTCGGTGGTGCCGTTCCAGACCCGCCTTCTTGAAAAACTTCCGGGGGAGGCCGACGCGCCGACAGTGGCCTCCATCAGCACGACGGCCCAAGACCTCAGCCAGTCTTTTATCGATATCGAGCAACGCCGCCGACAATTGACAGATTATCGTGACCGGCTGCAGGCGTTGCAGCAGCGGCCAGACGCGAAGATCGAAGATCTGATGAAGGTGGCCTCGGAACTGTCGAACATTCAGGGCAATTTGGAAGCGGGCGCCAAATCTCAAGCCGAATTGCGGACCAAGGTGGATACCGAATATCTGGTCGTTGACATGACCGGCAGGGCGTCTGCCATCGAGCGGGGGACGCCAAGCATTTGGGAGCCGTTGCGTCAGGCTTGGTATGCGACGGGTGCGAATTTGGTCAGCAGCATGGCCGTGGCGTTCCGCTTCCTGATCACGGCCCTGCCCTGGTTGCCGGTGATGTTCGGCGGGGTGTGGCTGCTCCGGATTGGCTGGCGGCGGTTGCGGCGGTGAGGACGATGCGGGGGCTGTGCTCACTGGCCTGTGTCTTCGTCGGCAAATCCGTCCCGGCGACCGTGGCGGATATGGATGACGCTGACGATTTTCGCGGCATCGTCGATGGCGTAAATGACCCGATAGATGTGTGGACGGCGACCGTAGAGCAGTTGGCGCAAGTTTTGGTCTTCAGGAGTCGCGTTTCCTCGCTACGGGAATTTATCCAGGCTGAGGATCAATGCCTCAAGTCCATCAAACCATTTGCGGGCGAGCGATGAATTGCTGGCCCCAATCACCTCGTAGATGTGGTGCAGATTTCTTGCTGCACGAGGCATGACCTCAACGCGGTATACCGAGTTCGGCCCTAAGTTCATCGAATACCTCTTTCGCATCCCGCCCACGACCAGCCCGCAAATCTTCCAGGCCCTGCCGAATTCCTTCCTCCGCACTTGCTTCCGCGGCCAAATCGAGCAGCCGCTGATACGCCTCCGCATCCTGCACCACGGCGGCGGCGCGGCCGTTGACGGTGAGGACCACCGGGCGGCCGGTTTCCTTCAAATGACGGAGTATCTCCGCCGAGTGGTTGCGGAAGGTGGTCATCGGCTGGATGTCCTTGGTGATGTCCATGACGTGGGCCCATGAGAGGAGGATTACCGAATTCGGTAATAATGCCCCGTCACCCCGCCATCAACGCAAGCGCAATTCCGCGCTACCGAGGCACGATATCCGGCTGGCCACCGAACAGCGCGCTGATTGGGCCCACGCCTTTGGGAAGTTTCCAATAGCTGCCGAATTCGAGATCGCGCTCGAAACCGCCATATTCGGCGATGCCGGAGGTGTGCAGCGTGGTCAACTCAGCCAAATACAGCCGTTCGCCCACCACATGAAAATCGACCCGCAGATGGTCGAATCCGGCAGAGATCAGTTCAGCCAATCGTATCGCTTCATCGAGAACCGCCGGCTTGGGCATGGGGCCGCGAGGCTGCCCGCCCTGGCACCAGTACGGCTGATAATTCCAATCGCGATCGTAATTGTCATGGTAGGCCGGAGCGACTGAAAATTCGTTGTAGTGCAGAAATTCCGCTCGCCCATCGAAGCAATTGATTTTCAGCCCGATGGGGGGCTGGCCGGAATCAGAGCCAACGAACGCTTCGGCAATCACCGCATGGCGGACTTGGGTATAGGCCCATTCGCGATGATATTTGGCGTATTGGCTTCCGAGCCAGCCTCGGATGATTGCCGCCAGCGCATCCCGATCCAAATGGTCGCCCTTGCAGTGGATGTGACGAAGCCCACTGCCATCGTTGATCTTGAGGATGAATTTCTCGGGAAAGTCCATGAGATGGACCTCCGCAGGGTCGCTGATCATGCCGACCAGGGGAACCAGCAGATCGTCATTGCCAACCCGTTCGGTGACGAAGGCTCGAGCTTCGAACTTGCCGCTGACGCGACCATAGATGCGGCGCCGGTCAAACAGCATCCGCCATGTCACCTTTTCGTTGAAGCTGCGCGGGCGGAACAGATGCGGCCAGTAGCCATTGTGCCGCCTGAAGCGCCGAGCGACCGGGATGATCATCACCGGCCATTTGTCCCAGAGCCGATTATACCAAAATCGCAAGATTGATCTGATAGTTGAGCGCATCACCTAGTGTAACAGAAAACAACTCTCGATGGATAGAGGCCGTGCCCACGTAGCGGGCTGAGACCGTGCAACCTGAGCAGTCATGCAGTCTCGGCGCTTCCCTGCGCTGGCTTGCGCACAATATAACCGTGCAATGATCACCGCCTTCACCAAGATGCATGGCTGCGGCAACGATTTCGTTATCTTCGACGAACGCGCCGGGCCGCTCGGCCTGACCCCCGCCCGTGCCGCCGCGATTGCGGATCGGCAGCGTGGGGTGGGGTGTGACCAGTTTATCAGCCTCGAACCCTCGGCCACCCATGGCGTGGATGCCTTCATGCGAATCCGCAATCCGGATGGCTCGGAGGCCGGGGCTTGCGGCAATGCGACGCGCTGCGTGGTGGACATGCTGGCGCGCGAGACCGGGCGGAAATTCTTCACCGTGCAGACCATCTCCGGCCTGCTGCCCGCCCGCGTGCTCGATGACGGCCGGGTTGAGGTCGATATGGGCGCGGCGCGCACACAATGGGATCAGATTCCCCTCGCCGTTGAAGCCGACACGCTGCATCTGACGCTGGAGGCCGATGGCGTGGCTGACCCTGCGGCAGCGTCGATGGGCAATCCGCATGCGACGTTCTTTGTGGATGATCTCGCTGCCATCGACATCCCAGCCATCGGGCCGTCGCTTGAAAACCACCCGATCTTCCCCGCTCGCGCCAATATTGGTTTCGCGCAGATACTAGCCCCGGACCGCATCCGTCTGCGGGTGTGGGAACGTGGCGCGGGGCTGACGCTCGCCTGCGGCTCCGGCGCCTGCGCCACCATCGTCAACGCGGCGCGGCGCGGATTGATCGGCAGGCGGGCGACGGTGCTGGTCGATGGCGGCGAGTTGGAGTTGGTCTGGCGCGATGACGGGCATGTGCTGATGACCGGCCCGGCAACCACTGTGTTTCGCGGCGAGATCAACCTCGCGGCCTTCCCCGCATGAGCGTCGAGGTCCTCAATTTCGGCTGCAGGCTCAACACCTATGAAGGTGAGGTGATGCGCGGCCATGCCGAAGCGCTGTCGGACACCATCGTCATCAACACCTGTGCAGTGACCGCCGAAGCCGAGCGTCAGGCGCGGCAGGCGATCCGTCGGGCGCATCGCGAACACCCGGAAAAGCGCATCGTCGTCACCGGCTGTGCGGTGCAGATCAAGCCGGAAGCCTGGGCGGATTTGCCGGGTGTGGTGCGCGTGCTCGGCAATGAGGACAAGCTGAAGCCGGAGAGTTGGCTGCCGGATGCGCCGTCCGCCGTCACCGATATCATGATCGCCAAAGAGACCGCGCCGCAACTGGTGACCGAATTCATGGGCCGCGCGCGGGCTTTCGTGCAGGTGCAGCAGGGCTGCGATCATCGCTGCACGTTCTGCATCATCCCGTTCGGACGCGGCCCCAATCGCTCGGTGCCGCTGGGGTTGATTGTCGATCAGGTGCGGTCGCTGGTGGCGGGCGGCTATCGCGAGGTGGTGCTGACCGGCGTCGACATCGCCTCCTACGGCCCCGATCTGCCGGGCGCGCCCACGCTGGGGCAGGCGATCCGTCGTCTGCTGGCGCTGGTGCCGGAATTGGCGCGGCTGCGGCTATCCTCCATCGATCCGGCGGCCATCGATGAAGATCTGTGGCGGCTGATTGCCGAGGAGCCGCGTCTGATGCCGCATCTGCATCTGTCGTTGCAGGCGGGTTCGGACATGATCCTCAAGCGGATGAAGCGGCGGCATGACCGGCAACAGGGGCTCGACGTGATCGCCCGCGCACGGTCGCTGCGGCCGGGGATCGGCATCGGGGCGGATTTGATTGCGGGTTTTCCCACCGAGACCGACGAACTCTTCGCCGAGACGCTGGCGATGGTGGAAGAGGCGGCGATTCCGTTCCTGCATGTCTTCCCCTACAGCGAACGCCCCGGCACGCCAGCCGCACGGATGCCTGCGGTGGCCAAGCCCTTGCGGAAACAGCGGGCGCAGCGTCTGCGGGAGGCCTCGGCCCAGGCGGCAGGCGCGTTTTATCGCGGGCTGGTCGGCCAGCGCGTGGCGATTTTGTCCGAGACCGGCACCATCGGTCACACCGAGCATTTCGCCCCGGCCCGGCTGGTCGCCCCTCCCGGCGTGCTGGTGGCGGCGCGCGTGGTTTCGGCGGATAATGATGGCGTGATTGCCGAGGCTGCCTGATCATGAGTGGATTTCTCCAGCGTTTGACCCAGGGCCTGTCCCGCTCGGCGGGCAAGCTCGGCGAGGGGCTGGGCGCGGTGTTCATCAAGCGCCGCCTGGATGAAGACGCGCTGACCGACCTGGAAGACGCGCTGATCGCCGCCGATCTCGGCACCGAGGTGACCAAACGCATCGTCGGCCAATTCCGCAAATCGCGCTTCGGCAAGGAAGTCACCGAGCACGAGGTGAAGGGGGCGCTCGCCCAGGAGATCGCCGAAATCCTCGCCCCGGTGGCCCGCCCGCTGACCATCACGCCGGAGCGTTCGCCGCATGTGGTGCTGGTGGTCGGCGTGAACGGCAACGGCAAGACGACGACGATTGGCAAGCTTGCACTGCAATACAAACAACAGGGCCTCAAGCCGATCCTGGCGGCCGGCGACACGTTCCGCGCGGCGGCTGTCGAGCAATTGCAGGTCTGGGGCGAGCGCACCGGGGCCCCGGTCGTCACCGCCCCCGCCAATTCCGACCCCGCCGGTCTCGCCTTCGACGCGCTGGCCCGCGCCAAGGCGGAAGGCCATGACGTGTTGCTGATCGACACCGCCGGGCGGCTGCACAACAAGACCGCTCTGATGGAAGAGCTGCAGAAGATCATCCGTGTGCTGCGCAAACAGGACCCGACAGCCCCGCACTCCACCATTCTCGTGCTCGACGCCACCACCGGCCAGAACGCGATCACCCAGGTTGGCGTGTTCCGCGAGATGGTGGACATCACCGGGTTGATCGTGACGAAACTGGACGGCTCGGCGCGCGGCGGCATCGTGGTCGCACTGGCGCAGGCATATGGCTTGCCCGTGCATGCGGTGGGCGTCGGCGAGCAGGCTGGCGATTTGAAGCCGTTCTTCCCGATGGATTTCGCGCGCGGGTTGTTGGGCCAGTGACGACGTTCCTTCCTCGTCATTGCCAGGAGCCCCCTCAATCGTCATTGCGAGGAGAAACGACGAAGCAACCCAGGAGTGCCGCCTGATGATTCCTGGGTTGCTTCGTCGCAAGCGCGCCTCGCAATGACGATAAACACTTTCGACACCATCATCCTCGGCGCTGGTGCCGCGGGCCTCATGGCCGCCCTCACCGCCGGCCGGCGCGGTCGCCGCGTGCTGCTGCTCGACCATGCCGATGAGGCGGGCAAGAAGATCCTGATCTCCGGCGGCGGGCGCTGCAATTTCACCAATCTGGGCACCGTGCCGGACCGCTTCCTGTCCACCAACCGCCACTTCGCCCGCTCCGCGCTCGCCCGCTACACCCCGCGCGACTTCCTCGCTTTGGTCGAAAAGCATCACATCGCCTGGCACGAAAAGATGCTCGGCCAGTTGTTCTGCGACGTCTCGGCCCGGCAGATTGTGCAGATGCTGCTCGATGAATGCCGCGCGGGCGGAGTTGACCTGCGCCTCGGCCACAGCATCACCGACGTCTCGCGCGGCGAGGGCTTCGCCGTGCAGACCGATCACGGTGCGTTCACCGCTCCCTCGCTGATCCTCGCCACCGGTGGGTTGTCGATCCCGAAGCTGGGGGCGAGTGGGGTTTCCTATTCGATTGCCAAGAAATTCGGCCTCAAACTCACCGAGACCCGGCCTGCCCTGGTGCCGCTCACCTTCGCAGGCGCTGATCTCGATCTGATGCAGCCGCTCTCCGGTGTGGCACTTCCGGTGCGGGCGAAATGGGGCAAGATCGGGTTTGACGAGGCGATGCTGTTCACCCATCGTGGCCTCTCCGGCCCCGCGATTCTGCAGATTTCCTCCTATTGCCCGCCGGGTGGCGAGATCATGCTTGACCTGTTGCCGGGCAAGGATGCGCGCGGCCAGCTTCTGTTCGGCAAAACCAACCGCCCGCGCGCCGAGTTGCGCACCGTGCTGGGTGAACTCGTGCCCACTCGCTTGGCAGCGGCCTTGGCCCCGGATATCGGCAAGATCGGCGAGATCCCCAACAAACGCATCGAGGCACTCGCCGCCCAACTCTCGGGCTGGAAGCTCAAACCCACCGGCACCGAGGGTTACGCCAAAGCCGAAGTCACTATGGGTGGGATCGACACGGCCGGGCTGTCATCGCAGACGATGATGTCCGAAACCGTGCCCGGCCTGTTCGCCATCGGCGAGGCGGTGGATGTGACGGGCTGGCTTGGCGGGTATAATTTTCAGTGGGCGTGGTCGAGTGGGTTTGTGGCGGGGAGTTCGGTTTAGGGCAAATACGCATAGAAGCGTGGACGCCGCCGCTGCTCATCTGCGACACATGAAATTGCTCGACAATCATCAGAAAGCCCCGGCTGCCTGGGTTGAGGCCCTGGCCCGCAGCGAGGCGCAGTTGGCGACCGGTCAGATCGTGCCTGGCGAGGATGTTATGGCTGAATTGCACGAGGCGATTGCACGCCTTGAGGCAAAGACGAGCACTGCGCCAAATGATAACGCCCAGCCACACCGTTGATTGCCTTTACGCCGGAGGCGGCTCAACCGGTTCGTGATCTCCGCAAATATTATCTGGAGCGCGAGCGTGCGACAGCGATCCGCTCGCTCGTGGTGTCTTTGGAAACCGCATGGCAGAAGATCAGATCCAACCTGATGGTCGATTGGCCGCTCCAAGACCTTATCCAGACCTTGCGACTTCAGGGCATGCATGGGTCAAATCAGGTCGCTAGAGCAACGCCCGTCCGGCCGATCGATCCCGATCGGTCGGACCGTGCTCTATTGGGTGGCCTATAGCACTGGCAAGCCAACAGTGATCATGGCGGTGTTTTACGACACTGCGGACATCGCGCGTCGCGCAGTGTCGATAATTGAATAACGCCGCGCCCTACTTCACCAACTCCGGCATCCTCGGCACGCTCGCATCCGCAGGCGGCACCCGCCCCGCGATCACCACCGCCGACACCATCACGTAGAACCCCGTCACCGCCACCAGATCGACGACCTGCTGCTCGCCCAGCACCGATTTCGCCCGCGCGAACAATGCATCCGGCATCTCTTTCCGGTTGAGCAATGCGGTCACCACGTCATAAACCGCTTCCTCATCCGGCTTCATCGCTGCCGGGCGCTTGCCCTCACGGATCGCGGTGATGATCTCCTCGCGGACACCGGCCTTGCGGGCCAGCGGCTCATGCGCCCACCACTCATATTGCGCATCCCAGATCCGGGCTTCGAGCAGGATCGCCATCTCGTTGAGCGGCTTGGGCAGTGAAGTTTTCTGGCGCAGATAATCCGTCATCATCAGGTAGCGCCGCAGCAATTCCGGGCTCTTGATCAGCATCCCATACGGCCCACCGAGCCCGGCGCTCGATTGCTTCAACACCTCTCCCGCCACCGCCTGCTGCTCGGGCGAAAGCTGCTCCATCGTGGGTTTGGGGAAGCGGGCTGGTCCATCCTCGGCATGCGAGGGGGCAGGCAGGCCAGCGAGGAGCAGAGAGGTCGCAATCAGCGCGCGCAGAATTTTCATCGCCGAATTTTCCCGGTTCTTGGTGTGGCAGCGCATCTCAAGCCAGCGCTGAGCGGCATTTTCCGTTCTGTCACCGATGCTAGACCAGCCGCCTTGCGCGTCAATACGGACAGAAAAATGCCTCGGCCTGCCTGGGAGAGGTTTGACGAAAACCTCGCCCTCCCCTAGCTTTATCACACGATAAATAAACAAGCTTGAGGGAGACAGGTCATGAAAATCGCCAAAGGCTTTGGCCGCGACGTGATCGAGCAGGCGTCAAAGGATCTGTCCAATTGGGGGCGCTGGGGTGCTGACGACCAGATCGGCACGCTGAACTACGTCACGCCAAATGATATCGTGAACGCGGGCAAGCTGATCAAAAAGGGCAAAGTCTTCGCGATGGGCCTCTCGCTGAAGGAGCCGATCCAATCCGGCCTGTTCGGCGGTCGCTGGAACCCGATCCACACCATGCTCGCCACCGGCACCGATGCGGCGGCTGGCAACCAGGATATTCCGTATCCGTATCTGCGCTACGCCGATGACGCGATCAACATGCCGTGCCAGTCCAGCACGCAATGGGACGCGCTGTGCCACATCTTCTATGGCGACAAGATGTATAACGGCTTCGATGCCGGTCTCGTCGATGCGCGCGGTGCCAAGAAGCTCGGCATCGAGCATGTGCGCGACAAGATGGCCGGGCGCGGCGTGCTGCTCGACATCGCGCGTTGGAAGGGCGTGGAGTGGCTGGAAGACGGCTACGCGATCACCATTGAGGATCTCGATGGCTGCGCCGCCGCCCAGGGTGTGACCATTGGCCGTGCCGATTTCGTCATCGTCCGCACCGGGCAGCAGGAGCGTTGCCTGAAGCAGAAGGATTGGTCCGGCTACGCGGGCGGCAACGCGCCGGGGCTGGCATTCGAGACTTGCTATTGGATTCATGAGAAGCAACTCGCCGCGATCTGCCTTGACACATGGGGCTGCGAAGTGCGCCCGAACGAGACCAAGGAAGCCAATCAGCCCTGGCATTGGGTGGTGATTCCGGCGATGGGGCTGTCGATGGGCGAGATCTTCTATGTGAAGGAACTCGCCGAGGATTGCGCTGAGGACCGCGTGTACGAATTCTTCTTCAACGCGCCGCCGCTGCATCTGCCGGGTGGTGCCGGTTCGCCGATCAACCCGCAAGCGATCAAGTAAGGACCCGTCATGGCCCGCCATCTCAAAACCGCCCGCAGCGAAGCCGATCGCGCCGAAGATCAGGCGAAAATTCGCGCAACCGTCGAGACGATCCTCGCCGACATCGCAGCCCGCGGAGACGTGGCGGTGCGTGAATTGTCGATCAAGTTCGACAATTGGGACCGCAAAGATTACCGCCTGACGGATGCCGAAATCCGTTCGGCGATGGGCGAGCTCTCCGCGCGCAACATCTCCGACATCAAATTCGCCCAGGAGCAGGTGCGCAATTTCGCCCAGCACCAGAAAGACGCGCTGAGGGACATCGAAGTCGAGACTCTGCCCGGCATCGTGCTCGGCCACAAGAACATCCCGGTCAACGCGGTGGGCTGCTACGTCCCTGGCGGCAAATACCCGCTGCTGGCCTCGGCGCATATGTCGGTGGTGACCGCCAAAGTGGCCGGAGTGAAGCGCATCATCACCGCAGCCCCGCCATTCCAGGGCAAGCTGCCGTCTGCGATCATCGCGGCCCAGCATTTGGCCGGGGCTGATGAGATTTACTCGCTTGGCGGCATCCAGGCGGTGGGCGCGATGGCGCTCGGCACTGGCAGCATCGCAAGCGTCGACATGTTGGTCGGCCCCGGCAACGCCTTCGTGGCCGAAGCCAAGCGCCAATTGTTCGGTCGCGTCGGCATCGATCTGTTCGCCGGTCCCACCGAGACGTTGGTGATCGCCGATGACACCGTCGATGGCGAACTCTGCGCCACCGACCTGCTCGGCCAGGCCGAACACGGCCCCAACTCGCCCGCCATTCTCCTCACCAACAGCGAGAAGCTGGCGCGTGAGACGATGGCGGAGATCGAGCGCCTGCTCAAAATCCTCCCCACCGCCGCCATCGCCGCCAAGGCTTGGGCGGATTATGGCGAGGTGATCGTCTGTGACAGCGAGGAGGAGATGGTGCGCGAGGCGGACCGGATCGCCTCCGAGCATGTCCAGGTGATGACGCGCGCTCCGGATTACTTCCTCGCCAACATGACCAATTACGGCGCGTTGTTCCTCGGCCCGCGCACCAATGTCTCCTTCGGCGACAAGGTGATCGGCACCAACCACACGCTGCCCACTCTGAAGGCCGCGCGCTACACCGGCGGACTTTGGGTTGGCAAATTCCTCAAGACCTGCACCTATCAGCGCGTGCTCACCGATGCGGCTTCGGCGATGATCGGGGAATACTGCTCGCGTCTGTGCATGCTGGAGGGCTTTGTCGGCCACGCCGAGCAGGCCAATGTGCGTGTTCGCCGCTATGGCGGGCGCAATGTTCCCTATGGAGAAGCTGCCGAATGATCACCTTGCCGCGCACCCCGTCTTTCCGGCTCGACGGCAAACGCGCGCTGGTCAGCGGGGCGGGGCGCGGCATCGGGCTTGCCGCCTCGGCGGCGTTGGCCGAATACGGGGCGGACGTGACTCTGTGCGCCCGCTCGGCGTCCGACCTGGATGAACTGGCCGGAGCGATCCATCAGGCAGGCGGCAAAGCTTCCACCCTGGTCTGCGACGTGACGGACACCCAGGCCTTCGCCGCCGCCATCGAGGCGGCTGAACCCTTCGACATCTTCCTCAACAACGCCGGCACCAACCGACCCAAGCCGGTGCAGGACGTGACGGAAGAGGATTACGATGTGGTGATGGACCTCAATCTCCGCGCCGCGTTCTTCGCCGCCCAGGCGGTGATCAAGCGACTGCTCGACGCGAAACGCCCGGGCTCGATCATCAACATGTCCTCGCAGATGGGCCATGTCGGCGGACCGAAGCGAACCCTGTACTGCGCCAGCAAATGGGGCATGGAGGGTTTCACCCGCGCGATGGCGATCGATCTCGCGGGCACCGGAATCCGCGTCAACACAATCTGCCCGACCTTCATCGAAACGCCGCTGACCAAACCGTTTCTTGCCGACAAAAGTTTCTCGGATTACGTGCTGGGCAAGATCAAGCTGGGCCGAATCGGCCAGGTTGAGGATTTGATGGGGCCAGTGGTGTTTCTGGCCTCTGATGCTTCGGCGCTGATGACCGGTGCCTCCATTCTGGTCGATGGTGGCTGGACGATTGGGTGAAAGATGAATTCCGAGGTTCTGCCGCGCACAAGAGCTGCCCGTAAACCGTTCGAGGTGCGGCGGGCGGAGATTGTGCGCAAGGCGGCGAGCTTCTTCGCGCAATTCGGCTTCGACGCCACCACCCGTGATCTGGCCAACTGGCTCGGCACCACCCAGCCGCTCATGTATCGCTACTTCCCCAGCAAGAACGCGCTAATCGAGGAAATCTATCAGAGCATCTTCGTCGGTGCCTGGAAGAAGGAATGGGACGCACTGCTGTCTGACCGCACCCGCCCGGTGCGCGAGCGGCTGGTGGAGTTCTACGACCAATACACCGACGTGATCATGAACTCCGAATGGATGCGGCTCTATCTGTTCGCGGGGCTCCGTGGGGTGGACATCACCCGGCTCTATATCGCCCGCGTCGAGGAGCGGATCATCCGCCCGGTGATGCGCGAGATGGCCGCCGACATCGGCACCACGATCACGCCGGAGAACGAGCCCAAGCTGCTTGAACTCGCCTGGAGCCTGCAGGGCGGGATTTTCTATTACGGCGTGCGCAAATTCGTCTACGGCACGGCGGTCTATCAAGAAAAACACGAGATGATCGCAACCTCGGTCGATGTCTACGCCAGTTCCTGGCCGAAAGCCTGATCGCGCAACGCGGTCGACACCTCGGCGAGCACTGAGTCCCATTCCGCAAACCGAGGCTGACGGAACAGCCGGGCTGACGGATACCACGGGCTGTCATCCCGCCCGAGCAGCCAGCGCCAATCCGGATTGAATGGCAGCAACACCCAGACCGGGCGGCCCAGCGCGCCCGAGAGATGGGCAAGGCTGGTGTCCACCGTGATCACCAGATCGAGCGTCTCCACGAGGGCGGCGGTGTCGGCGAAATCTCGGAATTGGTCAGTGACCACCTGCACGCGGCCATCTTCGGCCAACAAAGCCTGATCGGCCGGCGTGATCTCCTTCTGGACGCAGAAATAGTCCAACTGATCAGGCAGCGCCGCCAACAGGCGCGCGAGTGGGAGTGAGCGGTTGTGGTCGTTGAGATGCGTCGGATTGCCGCTCCAGGCCAGACCAACGCGGGGCCGACCGGTGCGCGGAAATCTCAGCCTCCAGCGCGCAACATCGTCCGGATCGGCAGTGAGATATGAGTCGAACGATGGGATGGAGTCGACTGTCACGCCGAACGCGCGTGCCAGACTCAGAAGCGGGGTGTGCAGGTCGAAACGCTCCGGTGTCTCGTCCGCCCCGAGGATCGTCACGCCGGGAGACAGGCTTCGCATCAGCCGCGTCAGCGGATTTTGCACTGAGAGGACGACGCTGGCACCACGCTCTTCGGCCGACCGGGCGAAACGGGCAAATTGAATGGTGTCGCCGAACCCCTGTTCCCAATGCAGGAACAGCGTCTTTCCGGCAATATCCGCCTCTCCACCCCAAAGCGGTTGCCGAAATTCGTGCGACCGCGACGCGCCCGGCGCGCGAAGGCGGGTTTCGTGCTCCTCCCAGCCTTTTGCCCAATGCCCGGTCTTGAGCAACACCAGGGCGCAGTTCCATCGGGCGTCACGCAAATCCGGGTCCAATGCACGGGCAAGCTCGTATTCCGCCAAGGCGGAAGCCGGGTCACCGCGTTCCTCGAACAAAAATCCCCGGCTGAGATGCGCCCTGGCGTTGCGCGGATCACGGCCCAGGACATCTTCGTGGATCTCGGCTGCGTCCTCGAAGCGGCCGAGCGCCATCAACGGCCAGCAGAGATTGATCCGGAAATGGTCGTCGCTGGGGTCGAGCCGAATCGCCGCCAGGTGGTCATCCAGCGAAGCTTCCAGTCGGCCCAAATTGATTCGGCAGATGCCGCGATTGTTCCAGGCCTGGGCAAGATCCGGGCGAAATTCGAGCGCGCGGCTGAAGCTGGCCTCAGCAAGCTCAAACTGCCGCAGCACCTTGAGCGCGTTGCCACAATTATAGGTGGCGTCGGCCCAGTCAGGCCGGATCGCCTCCGCCTGGCGATAGGCCGCCACGGCGTCTTCGATCAGGCCCGCCCGCTCCAGCGTGACGCCGCGTTCAAGATGCGCCTCGGCGTAATTCGGCTGCAATGCGATGGCGCGCGCGAAGCTGGACAATGCCTCGTCGCCCCGGTCGAGATCGCGCAGCACCACACCGCGATGGAAATAGGCCTCGGCAAATCCGGGCTTGGCGGCAATCGCGCGGGCGTAAGCGCGGGCGGCGTCATCGAGCTTGCCGAGGCCCCGATAAGCCCCCGCAAGATTGGCATATGTCTCGGCGTCTTTCGGGTTCAGCCGGATCGCCTTGCCGATCTGCTCCACCGCCGCCGCCGCGTCGCCCGATTGCAGCAGGGCGACGCCGAGATAATGATGCGAGTCGGCATGGCGTGGAGCTGCCTGAATGATGGCGCGGTACAGCTGCATCGCCTCATCCAAACGGCCTTCGGCGTGCAGCGCGTGGGCGTGCTGGAAGGCGGCGTTGACGGACATCCGACCTCCCTCGTCTACCAGATCGTCATTGCGAGTGGAGCGAAGCAACCCAGGAATCGGTGGGCGGCTCTCCCGGGTTGCTTCGTCGCAAGCACTCCTCGCAATGACGAATGAACGATCACTTCAAACCTTCAAAAAGCCCACGATCCGTTCCGCCTCATCGACAATCGGATTGGCAATCGCCGCGGCCCGCTGCGCGCCATCGCGCAGCACGCCATCGACATAGCCGGGATCAGCGAGCAGGCGGCGGGTTTCGGCCGCGATGGGCGACAGCTTCTCAACCAACAGATCGGCGAGCGCCTTCTTGAAATTGCCAAACCCTTGGCCGCCATGATCGCGCAGCACGGCGGCGTGATCGGTGTCGGTGAGGGCTGCGTAAATGCCGATCAGGTTGCGCGCCTCCGGGCGGCCTTCGAGGCCCTCGATGTCGGTCGGCAACGGTTCCGGATCGGTCTTGGCCTTGCGGATCTTGGCCGAGATCGTGTCGGCATCGTCGGTCAGGTTGATGCGGCTCTGATCGGAGGGATCGGATTTGCTCATCTTCTTCGACCCATCGCGCAGGCTCATCACCCGCGCAGCAGGGCCCAAGATCAGCGGTTCGATATTGGGGAAGTAATCGCGCTCGAAATCATGGTTGAACTTCGCCGCGATGTCGTTGGCCAGTTCCAGATGATGCTTCTGATCATCGCCCACCGGCACGCGCGTTGCGTGATAGGCGTGGATGTCGGCGGCCATCAGGTTCGGGTAGGTGAACAGACCGGTCGAGACATTCTCCCGATCCTTGCCTGCCTTGTCCTTGAACTGCGTCATCCGGTTGAGCCAGCCCATGCGGGCCACACAGGTGAAGATCCACGCCAGACGCAGATGGGCGTGGACGGCGGATTGGTGGAACAGGATGTGCTTTTGCGGGTCGATGCCGCAGGCGATCAGGGCGGCCGTCAGGTCGCGGGTTTGGTCGGCCAATGTGCGGAAATCGTGATCGGCCGTGATCGCATGCAGATCGACGACGCAGTAGATGCAGTCGTGATCATTCTGCAACGCCACCCAATTGCGCACCGCTCCCAGGTAATTGCCGAGATGGGGAACGCCGGTGGGCTGAATGCCGGAGAAGATGCGCTGCATGGACAAGTGACCTGTGTTCGAACGGGACGCGTGTTGTCTGGCGATAGGGGCGCGAGGTCAAGGTGGGGGGCGGTCGCCGCCGCGCCATGCCACCCCAATCGTCATTGCAAGTCGCAAAGCGACGCAGCAATCCATCGCGGAGTTGGCTGCATCGCGGTGGATTGCCACGCTGCGCTCGCAATGACGAGATTCGGAGACCGCCCATCACCAAAGCCGATCCCCTCAAACCGTCATTGCGAGGAGCGCAGCGACGTCGCAATCCATCGAGATAGAAGAACGGCGCCAATTTAATCACAAACCGGAACAATAAAGTCGCAATTGCCCGATGGACCCCCACTCAATTTTTCCAAGACCCTCCAAATCCACCCCAATAGATCCGCCAAATGGCCAAGAAATCAGCACCAGTTCAGGCATTGTGCGCATCGTGCGCGAGCACGAAATCCCCACCGCCCGCGCCGAACGAGGCGCAGTCCTCTCCGATATCCGCGCAACCGCAGCCGCCCTGCGCAACGGCCGCACACCCCGCCCCACCCGAGATGACTCCGCGCGCTGTGCCCGCATCTGCTGCGTCGGCTCTTGTGTTGCCCAGAGCGATCCAAACCCATCCGCCAGCCAGTCGAACAGGCGCGGTGCTGCTTCAGCAGGTTGCGACTGAATACCTGAGGCCGCGCGCGAAGCCGTCACCACCTCCGGCACGGCCCAGACATGCCCCGCCCGGAACAACCGCACCATGTCCTCGAATTGCGCCGCGATCTGTCCGATCCAGCGCCCAACCCAACGAGAGAGCAGCCACCCCAGCAGAGCATTCAACCCCCATCCCCCAGCCTCAGCGCGAATCCCAAGCAGCACCGCCTGCAATTCTGCAGCGGCGTCACGCTTCGCGGTGGTGTGGGGATGGATGATTTGCATACCCAAACTCACACCACAAACACTGGCCGGATGCAAGAAAAAAGAACATAACAAGAACATAAGGGGGAACATAAAGCGCGAGTGAAACGCGCCGCCGGCGCGTGACCCACCAATGGCGGGTTACACCCGCCCTACAAAGCAACCTTCATCGAAACATCCAACGCGTCATACTCCGCTCGCAGCCCGTCTTTGTCCCGATCCAACAAGCCTGCCGCCTCCAAAGCAGCCACGTCCTCATGCACGCGGCGGTAATTCCGCCCCAGGGTGATGGACAAAGCGCGGATATTCTTCGCCGGGTGCCGATGAATGTGGCGCAGCAGTTCCAGCCGCTTGGGAGACAACACCCGCACCATCGTCTCCCAGTTCTCGAAGCTGATATGCTTCTCGTCGACTTGGTCCCCGCGCTCCATGTGGTGCCAAGCGGAGACTGCGTGTGCGCCGATCTCATCGAGACTGTCGCCAACATGGACATGAAGTTCCTTGCCTATCACGCCTGTCCCCTTTCCCGGCGAACATCCGCGAGGAAGTCCGCGATCAACGTCTCGATGTCGTCGCAAATTTCCACGGCACCCGATGGTTGCCACTTGAATGTAACGCGATGACAATCATCGGCCTTGTTGGGGGACCACCTGCCTATCGATGTCTGTAGTCGGCCGGGGCGCCAGAACCCGTATCAATCTTGCAAATTCGCATGCAAATCCATAAATTGAATGCATACCCCCCAAGGTGCCGTCATGGCCATGCTCACCGTCCGCAATCTCCCCGACGACGTCCATCGCGCCCTGCGTGTGCGCGCAGCCCAACATGGCCGCAGCACTGAGGCTGAAATCCGCGAAATTTTGGCCAACGCCGTCAAACCCGAGGCCCGCCTTCGCCTTGGCGACGCGCTCGCTGCTCTGAGTCGCGACATCGGCCTGACCAATGAGGATTTCGAAATCTTCGAGCAGTTGCGCGACACCTCACCGGCCGAGCCGCCGCGGTTCGAATGATCGTCCTCGACACCAATGTCGTCTCAGAGGCGATGAAGCCCGCACCGCATCCGGCTGTGCTGGCTTGGCTGAACGAGCAAGCCACCGAGACGCTCTATCTATCCACGGTCACGCTCGCCGAATTGCTGTTTGGCATCCGGGCACTCCCGGCCAGCAAGCGGCGGGACATGTCGACGCAAGCGCTGGACGGTCTGATGCGGCTGTTCAGGGACCGTGTGCTTCCCTTCGACATGGACGCCGCCCGCCATTATGCCGAACTCGCCGTCGCCGCCCGCGCTGCCGGGCGCGGATTCCGCACCCCAGATGGCTACATCGCCGCCATCGCCGCCTCGCGTGGCTTCATCGTGGCCTCTCGCGACAGGGCCCCATATCAGGCCGCATGCGTCACGGTCATCAACCCGTGGAACGATTAACGCCGCCGGCGCAGCGACCGCACCAAATCCCGAATATGAAACGCCCCGATCACCTCGCCCACCAGCCCATAAGCCAGCGCGCCACCGCCGACCATCACCGCAAGCCCGAGATAGCGAAACACCCCGGTCGAGCCGTCATAGGCCACCATCTGCAACGCGATGAGTGCTGCCACCATCGCCGCCGACGCCAGCGCCATGCGCGGAACATGGCGGATCAAAGTCGCATCCGGCACGAAATAACCGCGTCGCCAGAGAATCACCGCCAGCGCCACCACGTTGAACCACGCCGCGCACGAGGCCGCGAGGGCGGGGCCCTGATGCTGCAACGGCTGCATGAAGGCGATATTCAGCACGATGTTCAGCGCCACACTCGCCAGCCCCCAGCGCATCGGCGTGGTGGTGTCACCGCGCGCGAACAGCCCGGGCACCAGCACCTTGATCAGCACAAAGGCGGGCAGCCCCACCGCATAGGCCATCAGCGTCTGGCCGGAGATGATCGCGGCGTGATGATCAAACGCGCCGCGCTCGAACAACACCGACATGATCGGCTGTGACACCGCCCCCAGCGCCAAAGCGGCGGGCAGCGTGAGCACAAGGGCATATTCCAACGCGCGGTTCAGCGTCGTCCGGCTCTCCTCCAGCATCCCCGACGCCACCTGTCGGGACAATCCGGGCAGCATCGCGGTGCCGACGGCCACACCCACAATACCGATGGGCAATTGGTTGAGTCGGTTGGCGTAATACAGCGCCGATTGCGTCCCCGGCGGCAGGAAGCCCGCGATCACCACGTCGAGCGAGAGGTTGAGCTGCGTCACCCCCGCCGCCAGCAATCCTGGGGCCATCCGCTTCAGCAATGTGCGGATTTCCGGCGAGAGTTGCGGTTTGACCAGATGCAGCGCCATCCCGGAATGCCAAGTGCCCCACATCACAAGCGCGAGCTGGAACACGCCCGAGGCACTTACCCCCCAAGCCAGTGCGTGGCCGGTCGTCGGCACCAGCCCCGCGAGGCCCACCATGAATGCCATCGAGGTGAGGTTGTAGACCACCGGGGCTGCGGCAGCGGCGGCGAATTTGTCGAGACCGTTCAGCACGCCAGAGAGCAAAGCGGTCAGGCAAATCAACGGCATATAGGGAAACGTGATCCGGGCGAGATCCACCACGAGGTCCAGATGCGCAACATCCTTGGCCGAGCCGATCAACAGCAAGCCCATCAATTGCGGCATCAGCACTTCGGCCAGAACCGTCAGTGCCAACAGCCAGAACGTCATCACGCCAAAGGTCTGCTCGGCAAACCGGCGCGCGGAATCCGCCCCGCGCGATGTGAGAATGGCCGAGAATTCCGGCACGAACGCCGCGTTGAACGCGCCCTCGCCGAACAGCGAGCGGAACATGTTGGGCAGCCGGTTGGCGACAACGAAGGCGTCGCCGAGCGGACCCGCGCCGATCAGCGCCGCCATCAGCATGTCGCGCAGGAAGCCGAGCACGCGGCTTCCCATCGTCCAGCCGCCAATCGTCAGAATACCCCGCAGCATCGCGGCCCCTTATTCGTCCCGTGTCGGCCGGGCGAGGAGCGCGGACATTTCCTGCCCCACACTGCCCTCACCACTGACCACGCGGGCGACGGAGTGGCAGATTGGCAGGCTCACGCCAAGCTCTGCCGCGCGGGCGACCAAGGCGGGAGCGGTGGTCACCCCCTCGGCGACACCGGCGGAGGCGGCAATGGCGGCGTCGATGCTCACTCCCTGGCCAAGAGCGTGGCCGACGCGGAAATTGCGGCTGCCGGTGCCGGTGCAGGTCAGCAAAAGATCACCGAGGCCGGACAATCCGGCCACCGTACTCGCCTGTCCGCCGAGGGCCAAGGCGAGACGGGTGATCTCGGCGAGGCCGCGCGTGACGAGGGCGGCGCGGGCATTCTCGCCGAATCCGGCGCCGATGGCGGCGCCGGCGGCAATCGCGATCACGTTCTTCGCCGCCCCGCCGAGTTGTGCGCCAATGGGGTCGTCATTGCCGTAGAGGCGGAACTCCGGCGTCGTCAACGCCTCGATCACCGCGTTTCGTGCGATGCGGTCGGTGGACGCCACCACGGCGGCAGCAGGCAGACGGGCTGCGATCTCATGCGCGAAATTCGGCCCGGTCAGCACGGCATGCGCGGCGTCGGGGGCGAGTTCGGCCAGGATGTCGAGCGGAAGTGCGAGACTGCCCGCCTCCACCCCTTTGGCGCAATCGACCAGAACGGCGCAGGCGGGCAGGCGGTGCAGTACATGGCGCAGATGCGGCAGAGGCACTGCGAGCAGGGCAATGTCGCCGCGCGGCAGCGTGTTGGTGATGGTGATTTCCGGCGGCAGGATCTGTCCTGGCAGGCGCGGATTGACCCGCGTCTGCGCAATGGCGGTGGCGCGCTCGGCGTTGCGTGCCCAGAGCGTCACCTGATGTCCGGCGCGCGCGGTCACCAGCGCCAACGCGGTGCCCCAGGCACCCGCACCGATGACGACAACGCTACTCATTGACGATCCGCTCCACGCCAAAGCCCTCGCCTTCCTCGCCATCACCGAGCCGCGTCAGCAGGCCAGCGAGCATCGCCTGGGCGGCGCCCTCGAAGCCGAAGGGCGGATTGACCACGGCGAGGCCGCAACCGTTCAGGCGGGACGCGTCGAGCGGGGTGCGCAGCCACAACTCGGCGGCGACGATGTCGCGCATTCCGCTGTCCTTCAGCGCCTGATGGAACGCGCGCGGTGGGGCGCGGTGCTTGATCGGATACCACGCCACCAGCACCGCGTTCGGCATGCGAGAATGCGCAAGTCTGATCCCGCGCGCCAATTGCTCGAACTCGTCCACCGCCTCGAACGGCGGATCGATCAACACCAGCGCGCGTTTCTCCGGGCGCGACGGCAGGAACGCCCCGAGCGCCTCCCAGGCATTGCGCTGATGCACCGCCACACGGTCGTCGCGCCCGAACAGGCGGCGCAGGATGGTGTGATCCTCTGGGTGCAACTCACAACACACCATCCGGTCCTGCTCACGCAGCCGCGCGCGCAGCAGCCAGGGCGAGCCGGGATAGAGGCCGAGTTCATTCACCAGC
>CAITEF010000630.1 GCA_903891315.1 uncultured Rhodospirillales bacterium
ATATGGGCAACACCTTCGGCAAGATCGCGACCCCCAGCACGGGCGCGATGCTGGAGTTGATGGAAATCGTCGCCCCCACCGGCAAACGCATCTCGCTGCATGCCGAGACCAATTCGGTGATGGTGCGCCGCGAACTCCGCCTGCGGGCGGCGGGCAAGACCGCCCCGCTCGACCATCTGAAATCCCGCCCAGCCGTGGTCGCCGTCGAGGCGGTGGAGCGGGCGGCGACATTGGCGGAATGGACGGGCGCGCGGATTCACATTCTGCACATCTCGTCGGCGGCCGAACTCCGTCCGCTGGCGGAGGCGAAGGCGCGCGGGGTGGACATCACCGGGGAGACCTGCCCGCAATATCTGATGCTCTCCACCGAGGATTACGCGCGCTGCGGCGGTGTCATCCGCGTCAATCCGCCAGTCCGTGAGCCAGAGAATCAGGAGCCGATCTGGCGCGCCTTGCAGACCGGCGTGATCGACAACATTGCAACCGACCACGCGCCACATTCCATCGAGGAGAAGACCCGACCCGATATCTGGACCGTCGATTGCGGCTTCCCAGGCGTGGAGACGCAGATGCCGCTGATGCTCACTGCCTGTCTGCAAGGGCGGGGCTCGGTGTGCGACTATGTGCGCTGGTCCGCCTTCAACCCCGCCAAGATCTGGGGGCTTGCCCCGCACAAGGGCTCGCTCACCGTAGGGTCTGACGCCGACATCGCCATCGTCGATCTCAACCGGCCCTGGACGATTGACGATACGCAGACCCAATCAACGGCCAAGATCTCGCCCTGGCATGGCATGAAGGCCACCGCCCAGCCGATCCACACTTTGGTGCGCGGGCGGTTCGTGATGAAAAACCGAGTGTTGCAAACCGATGCGCGCGGCTGGGGCCGTTCAGTGCACAGCATTCAGGCGATGCCACCTGCCATGCCGCGCAACACCGATCAGACGCTGGCTGCGGTGACGGCAACATGAGCGAAACCCCGCGCCCGGTGATCGAGCTTGAGGATGTCCGCGTCAGCTTCGGCAAGGCGGCAAGCCCGGTGGTCGCATTGTCGGACACCTCGCTGGTGATCCGACAGAGCGAGTTCGTAGCCCTCGTTGGCCCATCGGGCTGCGGGAAGTCGACGATCCTGAAACTGGTGGCTGGCACGCTCGCCGCCAGCCAGGGCAATGTCTTTATCGGTGGGCGCGAGGTGGGGGCGGATGGCGTGCGGATCGGCATGGCGTTCCAGAACCCGACATTGCTGCCCTGGCTGTCGATCCGCGACAACGTGATGCTGCCGTTGAAGATCGTGCACCCTTTCAAGCGGGATTTCCGCACCAAGCGGCTGACCGAGTATCGCGACCGGGTGGAGGCGCTGCTCGCCCAGGTGGGGCTGTCCGGTTTCGGCGACCGCTACCCCTGGCAGCTTTCTGGCGGGATGCAGCAACGCGCCTCGCTCTGTCGGGCGCTGATCCATGAGCCGAATTTGCTGCTGCTCGATGAGCCGTTCGGCGCGCTCGACCAATTCACCCGCGAGGAATTGTGGGAGACGATGCAGGCGCTGTGGATGGACAAGAAGCCGACCGTCCTGCTCGTCACCCACGATCTCAAGGAAGCCGCCTATCTCGCCTCGCGCATCTGCGTGATGCAGGCGCGACCGGGGCGGATAATCAGCGATGAAAACGTCCCCTTCGCCCGGCCGCGCACCATCGAGATCTCGTTCGAGCCGGATTTCACCACCCTCACCCAACGTCTGCGCAACGCGATCGTCCACGCCAGGAGGGCGGCATGAACCCGGAACTGCGACGGCGGTTGATCTCCGCGCTCTTCATCGTGGGTTTCTTTGTGGCGTGGGAACTCGCCTGCGTCGTGTTTCAGATCAGTGAGTATGTGCTCCCGCGCCCAAGTGCCGCCCTCGCCACGCTGATCGCCCGCTTCCCGGCGATCTGGCCGCACACGGTGCAGACCCTTTACACCACGCTGGTCGGCCTCGCGCTTGGCATCATCGGCGGTGTGGCCTGTGGGATGATCGTGGGCGTGTCGCGCACCGCCTATGACACCGCCTATCTGCTGCTGGTGGGATTTTCGTCGATCCCGAAGGTCGCCGTGGTGCCGATTTTCGTCCTTTGGTTCGGCTCCGGCACCGTGCCCGCCGTGCTGACCGCCGCGATCACCTGCGTGTTTCCCATCGTGGTCAATGTCGCCACCGGGCTTGCCAACACCGAGCCGGAACTGATGGATGTGATGCGCACGCTGCGTGCGAGCCGGTGGGAAATCCTGTGGAATATCGGCCTGCCCCGCACGATGCCGTATTTCTTCGCTTCGCTGAAAGTCGCCGCCACCTTGGCGTTCGTGGGCTCGGTGATCTCCGAGACCGTCGCCTCCAACCGTGGCATCGGCAATCTGATGATGATCGCCAGCTCGAATTTCGACGTGCCGCTGGTCTTCGCTGGGCTGTTCATTCTCTCGGCGTTGGGCGTGGCGCTCTACGCCGCGTTCTCGATCATCGAACACCGCGTCACCTTCTGGGCGACGCGGGAAGACGCGCCGATGGGTGGCGGCTGATCGGCCACCCCTCAGGTGGCGGCGGATGGCACCGCGACGATCTCGCCATGCTGCACGTCAATCGCCCCTTCAAGTTTCGAGGCGATCACAGTGGCCACCATGTCGTTCATCACGTTGAGCGTCGTGCTGGTCATGTCGAGCAGATGATAAATGCCGCCCACCAGCACACCGATCTCCACTGGCAGTGAAAACGCCTTGATGAAGACCAACCCGACAACCAACCCGCCACCCGGCACCCCGCCCGCCCCGGTGGCGAGCAGCAATCCGGTCAGCACGATGATGATCATGGTGCTCAATTCCAACACCTGACCCTGCGACTGCGCTGCAAACAGCAGGATACAGGCGAGGAAAATGCCGGTGCCGTCCTTGGTGAACTGCACGCCGAATGGCAGCGTGAAGCCGCAGACATTACGCGGGATCTTCAGCTTCTCCTCGGCGATCTGCAACGCTTGGGCGAGGCTGGCCAGACTGCTGGTGGTGCCGGCCGTCGTCATATAAAGCGGGTAGGTCTGGCGGAGGAAGAAGAGTGGCGAGACCCGCGTGGTGACATACATCAGCGCCATGATCACGCCGAACATGATCAGCTCAGACAGATAGATCGCCCCCATAAACGACAGCAACGGTCCGGCGACCTTCGAGCCATAGACGCCCACACTATAGGCCGTCAGCACGCCAAGCCCGATCGGGGCCAGCGCGATGATCGCCCCCACGAGGCCTGAGAACA
>CAITEF010000631.1 GCA_903891315.1 uncultured Rhodospirillales bacterium
ATCCCGGCCAGGTGCGCGCCGAAGTGAATTCGACCGACGACCTCTCCCGCATCGGCGCGCTGGAGACCCAAATCCACGATCTGCTGTTTGCGTGAGGGACAGAACATGACCATCGAGAACCCTCTCGCCCCGCCGCGCGAAGACCAATTCTTCGAAGTGCCGCATTTCGGCGGCAACGCTGATATCGAGCGACCGATCTCGGCCTGGGAAAAACTGTGGAATCGCGGCTGGCTGCGAAAATCGATGATCTTGGTCGTCCTGGCTGCGATCTGGCAGGCCTATGGCGTGTTCAGCGACAACTCGCTGCTCTTCCCCGCGTTCAGCGAGACGATGCAGGCCTTTGCCGACAATGTGAAAAACGGTGTCATCCCGGCACGTGCTTGGACCTCATTGCGCGTGCTGCTGATGGGCTACGCGCTCGGCACCGTGCTGGCCACGTTGTTCTCGGTTCTGGCGATCACCACACGGATCGGCAACGATCTGCTGGAGACGTTGACCTCGATGTTCAACCCGCTTCCGGCCATCGCCTTGCTGCCGCTCGCACTTCTTTGGTTCGGCCTCGGGCTCGGCAGTCTGATCTTCGTGCTGGTGCATTCGGTGCTCTGGGTGGTGGCCCTGAACATGCATGCAGGTTTCCTCGGCGTGTCGCAGACCTTGCGTATGGTCGGCAAGAATTATGGGCTGGGCGGTGTGTCCTACGTGATGAAGATTCTCGTGCCTGCGGCGTTTCCGCAGATCTTGACCGGGATGAAGGTGGGCTGGGCGTTTGCTTGGCGCACGCTGATCGCTGCCGAACTCGTCTTCGGCGTCTCATCCGGCCAGGGCGGCTTGGGCTGGTTTATTTTCGAGAACAAGAACCAGCTTGAAATTCCGGCCGTGTTCGCGGGGTTGCTCTGCGTGATTTTGATTGGGCTTGCGATGGAGAACATCGTCTTCCGTCATATCGAGCGGCGGACGGTGCGGCGCTGGGGGATGCAGAATTAGCTCCCTGACTTTCCCGGCGGCTTTTCGCGCCTTTCTAATCACCAGTCTGATCGGTCGGTTCGCCAATTCTGGACTGACGATCCTTCTTGGCTACCATCTCTACGAACTGACTCATGATCCGCTGAGTCTCGGCCTGCTCGGCCTGTTGCAGGCAATTCCCGCCATCACGCTGGTGCTGTTTGGCGGCGTGGTCGCTGATCGGTTCAGCCGCCAGAGTGTGGCCCTGGTCGGGCGGGGTATTTTCGCCGCTTTGTGCCTCATCCTGTCGATCACGGCCGCCTTGGGCGGCGGAACCGCAGTGGCGGGCATTTATGTCGTGGCCCTTCTGCTCGGCTGCGCCGGCGCGTTCATCACGCCGGCCAATCAGGGCCTGGAAGCCGATGAATTGCCGGATGGCAACACGCTGCGCGCCGCTTCGCTGCTGACCTCGGTCACGCAAGCGGGCACGTTGTCCGGGCCGGTCGTGGCGAGTTTTCTCTATGACATCATCGGTGCCCCGCTGACCTATCTCAGCCTTGCTGTGGGGTTTGCGGTGTCGGGGCTGTTGCTGTTCCGCTATGTGCCACCGCGTCCGGCCGTGGGTGTCAAGCCTGGGGAAGGCATTCTTGCCCGCATCGGTGAGGGGCTGCGGTTTGTGATGTCCGACCAGATTCTGCTCGGATCCTCAGCACTTGATCTCTTCGCGGTCTTTTTTGGTGGTGCCACGGCGCTGCTTCCCGTCTTCGCCTCCGACATCCTACATGTCGGGCCACTCGGGTTCGGCGTTCTGCGCTCGGCGATGTCAGTGGGATCGTTGCTGGCGACTTTGGTGGCCGTTCGCCACCCGCCCAGTCGCCATGCCGGGATCGTGTTTCACGCGGTGATCGCGGGTTTTGGTGTGGCGATCATCGGCTTCGCGCTCTCGCAGAATTTCTACCTGTCCTGCGCGTTCCTGCTGTTGGCGGGGATGTGCGACGGAACCTCTGTGGTGGTGCGTCGCGCCATCATTCGGCTCGGCGCACCCGGCGCGATGCGGGGCCGCATCACCGCGGTGCGGATGGTCTTCGTCAGCTCGTCGAATGAATTGGGCGATTTCGAAAGCGGCATGCTGGCCGGTGCCATCGGCGCGGTGCCTGCCGTCTGGATCGGCGGCGTGATCACGCTCGGTGTTGTGGCCGCAACCGCGATGCTGGCGCCGAAACTGCTGCGGCTCGATTTGGAACAAATGGAGCGCGAGGCGGCGCAGTCCTGAACGGGGCTCAGTCTTTCTCGATCGTGCA
>CAITEF010000632.1 GCA_903891315.1 uncultured Rhodospirillales bacterium
ATCGACATGCTGAAGCTCGATGCAATCGCCTCGGCTTCGCGCACTTCTCACCAGCAACGCCACAAGACGCTCGGTGTCGGGCATGTCTGGGCGCGCCAAAATCTCTGAATATTCGGACGCTGCGCCACCCAATGGCCGCAATACTCGGAGTCCCATCCGCTGGTAGCAAGCCAACCCCCAGACGGCTTCAAGCCGCGCGCCCCGCCAGATCGCGATCACGCAAAGCAAGCCACCAGCCGGTTGCGCGACATTTTGCCAACCTGTCAGCGCCCAGACGAATCCAGCACTGGCCCGACCATTCGCCACATCTTCCAATGTTTGCCAGTCAGGCCTCAATGCAACGAAGCGCTCAGCAGATTCAATGTATTCGACGCGCAATCCTTGCGCATCAATTTCTGGGACACTACTTGGCACACTGACCGATTGCAGTCGCACCGGCTCACCTGCTTGAAGGACATAGGGTTGAATTTGTCCCATCATTCGAAGGCACCGCGGGAAAAACCGAGTTTTTGTGAAAAACGACGCATCATGCCGAGCAGCATATAATGCGAAAAAAATTACTGCCAATCAGAAAATATTTTATATGAGATTGTAAACTTTCTCAAAAATTAGTAATGAAAAATTTTGAAAAATTCAGACAATTTAAGATTTTTATATATTTAAATGCCGGAACAAATAGATGCCTTCTATTCATCGTGACTCTGCTCTTTTGAGCATCCGCAACCCAACCGCACGCATGCCGTGGTGTTGCAACACGCTTGCCTGCCCCCGCAAAGCCAGCGCCCGCCCCCGCGTCGGATCGCCAATGAATGGCGCAATCTTCGCCACCGCATCCGCGACATCGGCCTCCGCCCAGACCTGACCCTCGCCATGCGGGTATTCGCCCTCGCCCACCGGCACCAGCGAATACCGCACCGGCAGCCCGGTCTCGACGGTGAGGAAATCCCGGCAGCCGGACCAATCGGTGCCGAGCGCGAGCCGGCCCAGCGCCATAGCTTCCCCCAATCCGCGCCCGAACCCTTCGGCGCGGTGCAGCGAGACGAAGCAGTCGCAGGCCGCGATCAGGCTGCGCACGCCCATGCTGTCGAGCGGGCGGTCGATCAGCAGGATCTGGCCACTGGCACCGTTCTGCGCCAGGAACTCCCGCGCCCAATCCTCAGCTCCGAATTCGCCCTGTTTGACCTTCAGGACCAGCTGGATATCTGCAAAAGGATCGGCCTCGCGCAGGCGGCGGAACAGATCGAGCGCCGCTTGCGGGTTCTTGCGCGTGGCCCAGGAGGACAGATCGAGGAAATGCAGCAGCACGAACGCACTCTCGCGTATGCCGAAATGCCGCCTTGGCAATAGCGGGCCGGGGCTGGGCTCGACGGATTGGCCAACCAGATGGCTTTCAACGCCGCTCGCTGCGAGCGATTGCCGAATGAAATCCGACAGCGCCCACACCTCGTCGAATTCGCGCAAGGCGGGTACCCATTCGGCGGGATAGACCGGCAATTCCCAAGCCGGGACGATGATGTTCCGGCCCGCTTCCCAATCGAACCCGCGCTTGGCGAAGGCGGCCCGGGCGTTCTCCACCTCGTCGCCGTTGAGGTGGAAGATGCGAACGCCGGGGCCGACTTCCTCAACCTCGCGCCCTCGGAGCAAGGCGGCATGCGCAGGGTCGGCGCGGGTGGAGAAACGGAAGATGTCGTGCACGCCGAACTTCGCGTGCACCGACGCGAGCGCCGCGATATGGCTGCGCAATTGTTCGCCCATGCCGATGGGGGCGTAAGGGTGGCCGATCAGGGTGATCATGATTGCGCCATCCCGTCGAGGGCCGCGCGCAGTGCTTCAAGCCAGCGATGGCCGAAGCCGGAATCGGGCTCCAGATGCGCGCCCTCCGCCCATTCGTTCCAGGCGTTGACGAAAAGCAGCCTCTCGTCACCCATATGGAAATCGCGGATTTCGGCGAGTTTCTCCTCCGCATAGGCGCGGAACGCCTCGGGGGTGGCTCGGTCGAAACAGGTGCCGCGTCGCGGCTGGCGCGGCGTGTTGTCCCAACTCGGGAACACAGTGGGATAGCGCACATAGGCCGTCGTGCGGCGGGTGACGAATTCGCAGACTGTCTCGGGATAGTCATAGCGATAGCCCTGCCAGCCCGGTTTGATCACCTCGCCAGAGGGTTGCGCCTCGGCGGCGTGGCCGTGCGGTGGGAATTCGACACTGGCGTCGAAGCCGAGATCGGCGGGGGTCACACCGGCGGTGACGACTTCCATGCTTTCGACATACGCCAGATGCACCCCGCCGATTTCGGCAAACGCTGCGCGGCAGGCGGCGGCGAATGATTTCGGGTCGGGGAGCTTGAGTGGTCGGTAGACCAAGAACAGCTTCTTGCCGTCCACTGTGATCGCGCGCGGATCCCGCGCCGCGGCGACGGCGTCGGCAATGACGGCGGAGAGCGTCTCGTCATCGTATTTCTGTTCGATCAACAACTCGCGGGCACCGCCATCCCAATGGCGGGTCCAGTTCTCATTGGCCCAGCAGAGGCAGAATTGGATGTCGATTTCCGGATGCGCGAGCAACACCTGCAACGGACGGTCGAGCAGGCGACGCGAGCCGAAATTGTAGTGATAGATGACGAAGCCATCGACGCCGTAGCGCCGTGCCAGCTTGGCTTGAGCGTCGATCGTCTCGGGCAGGCGGAGGTCGTAGAAGCCGAGATCGGCGGGGAGATGCGGTTGGTAATGGCCCTCATAGCTCGGCATCGCGCGCGCAACGTTGGTCCATTCGGTGAAGCCTTGGCCCCACCAGAGATCATTCTCCGGGATCGGGTGGAACTGCGGCAGGTAGAATGCGAGCACGCGCACGCGGTCCATCTGGCGCAGCGTGTCACCCCATTTTTCGGCGAGTTTGTGCTGGTTGCGCGCGGCCGATTGCAACCGGCTCGTCTCGCTCTCGCGTGCAGTGGAGACGCTGAGGTGGTGGGTGATCACCGCCTGATGCACGTAACCGATCCGCCAGCCATCCGCGCGCAGCCGCAGGCAGAGATCGACATCCTCGCAATAGGCGGGCGCAAAGGCTACATTGAACGGTGCGCCTTTCACAGCGCTGCGTCGGAGCATCAGCGCGGCACCGGAGCAATAGGCAACGTCGCGGTCCCGGCAATAGCCTTTCTCATTCGGGTCCATGAACAGCCCGGTCATCCCGGTCGCACCCGAGGGCAGGATGTGACAGCCCGCCTCCTGCAAGCGCCCGTTCGGATAGAGCAGTTTCGCACCCACAGCCCCCAAGCCGGGATCGGCATCGAGGGCAGCGGCGAGATGGGAAACGGCGTCTTTGGTGATCTGGGTGTCGTTGTTGAGCAACAGCACGTACTCGCCGTCACATGCCGCGAAAGCCGCGTTGCAGGAGGCGAGGAAGCCCAGATTTTCGGCGTGACGCACCAGCTTCAGCCCCGGCACGCGGGCGAAACCGGCCATGTCGGGGTCGTTTGAGGCATCGTCGGCGAGCACCACCTGGGTTTGCTTGGCGATTGTGCTGGCGGCCAGTGCCATCAGGCATTCCAACGTCATCCGCGCCTCGTTGAAGGCGGGCACCAGGATGGAGATGCGCGGCGACTTCACCTTTGGGAAGCGCAATGCGGCAAGTGACGCCCCGAAATCCTCCGCCGAGAACAGCTGGGGCGGCTTCGGGCGAACGAGATCCTTGCGCGCCTGTTTGGCGACTGCGATCCGGGCGCGGATATCGGCATCGGCCTCGGCAATTGTCGCAGCATCAGCGGGGAGCCTCGCCCCGGTGGGCAACACTCGGTTGGCGGAGAGCACGGCGCGGTCGGCGGCCACTTCGCGGCGTTCGGATTGGCCGCGGATCAGATAATGCAGCAGCGGCGGCAGGCCGGAGACGACGACATCGGGGTAGCGACGGCAGTAATAGGCGCTGTCGAAGTCCGGGCCGGGATTGCGGCCCTCACCGTCCCCCAAGATCAGGAAGTGCCGTGTCGCCGCCCAGGGATCGGCGGGCACATCACTGTATTGCGCGCCATACCAGAGCGGGTCGAGCAACGGATTGGGCCGCCGCCCCTCGCGCACGCCCACGCTGAGGTAATGCTGCAGTGCGCCGTTTTGCGGGCCGTAGAATTCGAGGCTGAAATACGGGCTCGGATCGGCCAGATCATGGTCGAGCACGTCCATCAGTCCGTCGATGGAGGGAGTCTCACCGAGCAACAGCGGATCGCGCGAGACGATGAAGCGCAGATCAATCAGCGGGTGCGGCGAACGCAACTCGGCAAGCCCGGTGTCGAGGAAATGCAGCAGCGGGTCTTCGTCCGGCAGCAGAACCTTGCCGATGGCGTTGTAATAGCCGGGATCGAAGAACAGCGAGACATTGGGGCGTTGGCGCGCCGGGATCGCCAGATAGGACGCCACCGCGTTGACATCCGCGCGCGGGCCACCGATGGCGGCGCGGAACAGATCCTCCGAGACGAAGCGCGAGCACAGCAGGCGATGCGCCCGGATCAACGCCTCCATCACGCGCGGCTGGTCCTTTCCGTTCGACGAGCGGGGCGATTGCGCCGCCAGTCCGGAGCGTAAGCCCTGATGCGTCATTCCGCCAGAATCGCCGCCCAGTGATCCGCCAGCGGCCGCTGCGCCGGATTGGCCAGCCGCCCCTCGGCCGCTCCCGCGCGCAGATAATGTTCGCGCGCCGAGCCGACATCACCCCTCCTGAGCGCGTCACGCACGTCTTTGTAGGTGGAGAGGTAGAAATCCTCGTCCACCTCGGGTGGTGCGGCGACGCGGCCCTCCAGATAGCCCTGTTCGATGAAATGCTCGTGCAGATCAACGATCTCGCCCGCGCGATAGGCGGCATCCAGGTCAGGATTTGCTTCGCGATAGAACGCCTCGTCAAAGGGTTGATTGCGGATCGCCTCGTGCAGCAACACGCGCAACAGCCCGGTGCCGATGGCGACTTTCGAGCGCATTGAGAGCCGGTCGCGCGAGATTCGCAGCGATTGCAGCAGCAGAGTGGCATGGGGAAGGCTGGTGGCGTTCATCGTGCCTCGCAGGATCGGGTTTGGATGCCCAACGTGACGGCCACGGCAAAAACCGGCGTGACGCGCCACGCAAACGTCAGCCAACAACGCGCGATCCTTGCGTGAACACCGTGACAGCGTCACGCAACGAGGATGTGCGGTTGCCCTGTAGGTGGTGCACTGGCATGAAGACGCGATTTTCGTGTGTTTGGATGAGGAAACGATGCGGATTTTGGTCACTGGCGGTTGCGGCTTCATCGGGTCTGCCGTGGTGCGTCACCTGATCCGCCACACCGGCCACAGCGTCGTCAATGTCGATAAGATGACCTATGCCGCCTCGGAAGATGCTCTCGAAGAAGCCCGCACCAACCCTCGTCACACGCTGATCCACGCCGACATCGCCGACCATCAAGCGATGCGCGAGACCTTTTCCACCCATCAGCCCGACGCGGTGATGCATCTCGCCGCCGAGACGCATGTTGATCGCTCGATCGACGGGCCCGGCCCGTTCATCCATTCCAACGTGGTTGGCACCTACACGCTGCTCGATGTGGCGCGCGGCTATTGGAATGGGCTGGATGCGACGCGGAAGGCGGCGTTCCGCTTTCATCACATCTCAACCGATGAGGTGTTCGGAGCCCTTGGCCCCACCGATCCGCCATTCAACGAGCAGACCGCCTATGACCCGCGCAGCCCGTATTCGGCGAGCAAGGCGGCCTCCGACCATCTGGTGCGGGCTTGGCATCACACGTATGGGCTGCCGACTATCGTCTCCAACACGGTGAACAATTACGGCTTCTGGCATTTCCCGGAGAAGCTGATCCCGCTGGTGCTGCTCAACGCGCTGGAGGGCAAAGAACTCCCGGTTTATGGCGACGGCTCGAACATGCGCGATTGGCTTTTTGTGGATGATCACGCCGAAGCGCTGGTGGCAGTGATTGAGCGTGGGCAGGTCGGCGAGACCTATTGCATCGGCTCGCGCCAGCCGAGGACCAATCTGCAGGTGGTCAAAGCGATCTGCGCGGCACTTGATGCCCGCATCCCCGATCCGGCGGGTCCGCGCGAGCGGCTGATTCGGTTTGTTGCGGATCGGCCCGGCCATGATTTCCGCTACGAAATCGACCCGACCCATGCCGAGACAGCGTTGGGCTGGAAGGGCGCGCATGATTTTGAGGCGGGCTTGGCCAAGACCATCGATTTCTATCTGAGCCACCGCGACTGGTGGGAGCCGATCCGCGCCGCCCGCTATAGTGGCCAGCGGCTCGGCACTGTGAAGGGAGCCGTGTGATGAAGGGCATTATTCTGGCTGGCGGCTCCGGCACGCGGCTGCATCCGATGACCTTGGCGGCGTCCAAGCAATTGCTGCCGGTCTATGACAAGCCGATGATCTATTACCCGCTCACCGTGCTGATGCTGGCGGGGATCCGGGACATTCTGGTGATCTCCACGCCGGAGGATCTACCGCAATTCCGCCGCCTGCTCGGCGACGGCGCGCGTCTCGGTGTCAAATTCACCTATGCAGAACAGCCGCGCCCTGAGGGCCTCGCCCAAGCATTCCATATCGGTCGCGACTGGCTGGCCGGTGAGGCATGTGCGCTGGCACTCGGCGATAACATGATCTTCGGCGACCATCTCTCGGTGCAGTTGCAGGAAGCCGCTGCCCGGAAAGATGGAGCAACCGTGTTCGCCTATCGCGTGGCGGACCCGGAGCGTTACGGCGTGGTGACGATGGATGCGCAGGGCCGCGCATTGGAGATTGTCGAGAAGCCTGCTCAGCCGAAATCGAACTGGGCGGTGATCGGGCTGTATTTCTACGATGCTCAGGTGACGGAACTGGCCGCCGCTGTGATGCCGTCTGCGCGCGGCGAGTTGGAGATCACCGATCTCAACCGGATGTATATGGAGCGTGGCCAGCTCAACGTGCAAAAGCTTGGACGCGGCTGCGCGTGGCTTGATGCGGGGACCCCGGACAGCCTGATGCAGGCGGGCAGCTTCGTGCAGACCATCCAGCAGCGCCAGGGCATGTTGGTCGGCTGCCCGGAAGAGGTTGCCTACCGCATGGGCTTCATCGACGCCGCCCAGTTGCGCGCCGAGGCGGCCAAGCTGGGCAAGACCGAGCTGGGCCGGGTGCTGACCCTGATTGCCGACGGAGTGCGCTGATGATCGTCGAACGCATGGCGATTCCCGAGGTGATGCGCATCATCCCGCCGCGCTTCGCCGACAGCCGGGGCCATTTCTCTGAGTCGTATACGGCGTCGAAATTCGCGGCCGTCGGCATTCCGGATGTGTTCATCCAGGACAATCAGAGCCGCTCGCACAAGAACGTGGTGCGTGGGCTGCATTTGCAGATCGCCCCTGCGGTGATGGGCAAGCTGGTGCGGGTGGTGCACGGGCGAATTTGGGATGTCGCCGTCGATGTCCGCCACGGCTCGCCGACATTTGGCCAGCATGTGGCTACCTACCTGTCCGCCGAGGAGGGCGATCAGTTCTGGGTGCCGGGCGGGTTTCTGCATGGGTTTGTCGCACTCGAAGAGGGGACCGAGGTGCTCTACAAGGTGACGGCACCCTATATGCGCGAGGCCGAGCGCGGCGTGCGCTGGGATGATCCGGCGCTGGCGATTCCTTGGCCGGTCGATCCGGCGGCGGCGATTGTGTCGGACAAGGACCGGGTGATGCCGCTGCTGTCCGAATGCGAGCCATGGTTCCACGTATGACGACCGCCCCGATCCTGGTACTCGGCGGCTCCGGTCAGGTGGCGACGTGCCTGATGGCGCAGGGCGAGGGCCTTGGGCTGGTGCTGCGTGGCCGACCGGAGTTCGATTTTGAGCAGATTGATCGAATTCCGGGCCTTCTGGCGGAAATCGGACCCAGGATGATCATCAACGCCGCGGCCTACACCGCCGTCGACAAGGCGGAGAGCGAGTCGGATTATGCTGATCGGGCCAATCATCTGGGACCAGCGATTCTGGCCGAATATGCCCGCACCCACGGCATCCCGCTGATCCATATCTCGACCGATTACGTCTTCGATGGGGCCAAGCGTTCGGCCTATGTCGAGTCCGATCCGACCGGGCCGACCGGGGTTTACGGTCGCACAAAGTTGGCTGGCGAGCAGGCGGTACTGGCACGTGGGGCGCAGGCGATCATTCTGCGCACCGCCTGGGTCTATGCCGCTGAGGGCAAGAACTTTGTCCGCACCATGCTGGGGGCGGCCCAGCGTGTTCCGAAATTGCGTGTGGTGGCGGATCAGATCGGCTGCCCAACGGCGGCTGCCGATCTCGCCGCCGCCATTCTGGCGATTGCACGCAAGATCGACTCCGAGGGATGGAAGCCAGAATTCGGCGGCGTGTTCCATGCTTCAGGGACCGGCGAGGCGTCTTGGTATCAATTCGCGGTGGAGATTTTCCGCCTTGCGGCGGCGCATGGCCGCCCGATGCCAGAGGTCGAGCCGATTGCGACGACCGATTGGCCGACACCGGCGCAGCGGCCTGCGAATTCGCGACTCGATTGTTCGAAGCTGGAGAGCGTGTTCGGGTTGCGATTGCCGCGATGG
>CAITEF010000633.1 GCA_903891315.1 uncultured Rhodospirillales bacterium
GATTGCTGCGCTGCGCTTGCCATGACGGCGGGATAGCAGGTCAACCCGACATTGGAATGATCGCCGCACCCGGTTTTGCCCTGATCCTGCCGCAACGCAGAGCTTTCTTGTGACACTCGCCCCCGGCTGGTAGACAGCCGCGTTCTTCCGCGGCCACGAGCCGCCTCCAAGTGCCGCCAAACTGGCGCGCCATCCGCAAGGCTGCTGGACCGACAATGGCCGATATCGTGCAATTCACCGCCAATGCCACCATCCACCTCTACAAGAACGACCTGCCGGAAGGCCTCAGCCTCGGCCCGGTCGTGGCCGTTGACACCGAAGCGATGGGGCTCAATCCGCATCGCGACCGTCTCTGCCTCGTGCAGATGTCCTCCGGTGACGGGCATGCGCATCTGGTGCAGATCATTCCCGAAAGCCTGGGTGGTCGCGGATACAACGCACCAAACCTCGCCCGCCTGATGGCGGACACGAATGTCACCAAACTGATGCATTTCGCGCGATTCGATGTGGCCCTGTTGCAGCATTCGCTCGGCATCACCGTCGCCCCCACCAAATGCACCAAGATCGCCGCCAAGCTGGTCCGCACCTTCACCGACCGCCACGGCCTGCGCGATCTGTGCCGCGAACTGCTTGGCGTGGAAATCTCCAAGCAGCAGCAGACCTCGGATTGGGGTGCGGTGGATCTCAGTGCCGAACAACTCGCCTATGCCGCGTCGGACGTGCTGCATCTGCACGCCCTTTGGGCAAAACTCGAAGCGCTGTTGATCCGCGAGGGCCGACTCGGGCTGGCGCAGGCATGCTTCGACTTCCTGCCGGCGCGCTGCCGTCTGGATGTGCTGGGCTACGAAGATCCGGATATCTTTACACACTGATGTGAGAATCCGGGACATCCGTCCACCACCAGCGCCACGCAGGTCCGCGTAGCGCTTCGTTACAGGCATTTTTGACCAAGCGTGCCTATATCCTAAGCAGACACGGTATCAGATTGAGCATGGACGCGTTGAACCAAAACAACCAACCGACGCCGCACGAGACCACCTCCCACGATGATCTGGCGGTCGCTCGCCGGGTTCTGGCGATTGAGGCCGACGCACTGCGCCAAATGTCCGACGCGCTCAACGGCGAATTCGTCCGCGCCGTCGGCATGCTCGCCGGGGCGAGTGCGGCTGGCGGGCGATTGGTTGTCTCCGGCATGGGCAAATCCGGCCATGTTGGGCGCAAAATCGCCGCCACATTGGCCTCGACCGGCACACCGTCCCTGTTCGTCCACCCCGCCGAGGCGAGCCATGGCGATCTGGGGATGATCGTGCCGGGCGACGCCGTGCTGGCGATCTCCAATTCGGGTGAGACGGCCGAACTCGCCGATCTCGTCGCCCACACTCGCCGCTTCGGCCTGCCGCTGGTGGCCATTGTCGGGCGAGAGAAATCAACGCTGGCCGAGGCCGCCGATGTGGCGCTGATCCTGCCCGACGCACCGGAAGCCTCACCCGTTGGTCCGGCACCCACGACGAGCACGACGATGCAGCTCGCTTTGGGTGACGCGATTGCGGTGGCGCTGCTGACGCGGCGCGGATTCGATTCGACCGATTTCCGGATGTTCCACCCTGGCGGCAAGCTGGGTGCGAAGCTGCGCAAGGTGCGCGATCTGATGCATTCCGGCGCGGAAGTGCCGCTGGTGGCCAGCACGGTGTCGATGCGTGAGGCTTTGCTCATCATGACAGGCTGTCATTTTGGCTGCGTTGGCGTCACGGATGCAGAGGGCCTGCTCTGCGGTATTGTCACCGACGGCGATCTGCGCCGCCATATGGGCCCCAATCTGCTCGACAGCCCGACCGGCGATGTGATGACCAAATCGCCGCGCAGCATCGGGGCCGACATGTTGGCCGCCGAGGCATTGCGGATCATGAACGCGCCGGAGCGTCCGGTCACCGCCCTGTTTGTCGTCGATGCCGCACGCCGTCCGATCGGCATTCTGCACATTCACGACCTGCTGCGGGCCGGAGTGGCCTGAGTCGGCGATGAACCAGCCCTCTCCCCGATTCATCGGACGCACCGCCCCGCCCCGCCGCGGCGATCTCAATCGCCGCAGCTATCAGGTGATGCTGGCCAAGCGCGTGTTGCCGGCGGTGGCGGTGGTCTTGTTGGTGGCGGTGGCGCTCTGGCCGGAATGGCATCGCGACGGCATCGGCACCCGGTTGATTTTACACGGAAATGTGGCGGAACCGGCCAGTGGTGAGATCGCCAATGGGCGTTACAACGGTGAGAACGAAAACGGCGAGCCCTTTACCGTGACCGCCGATTCGGCGCATCAGGGCAGTGCTGACCGAATCGATTTGCGAAATCCGGTCGGCGACATCGCGCTGCGTGGTGGCGCCTGGATTGAAGGCAAAGGACAAGTCGGCGTGCTGGATCAACGTAACGGCGAGTTGGACCTATCAGGCGACGTCTGGCTCTACCGTGACGACGGCACCGTGATGTCCACCGACACCGCGACGATTGACACCCGGTCATCGGCCGCCATGTCAGACGACAAGGTGCATGTCGAAGGCCCGTTTGGCACGTTGGATGCGCAGGGTTTCACCATTCTGGACAAGGGTCAGTTGACACGTTTCACCGGCCCCGCCCGCCTGCTGTTGAACGGAGCAGGAAAATGAAACTCTGCGCGGGAGTGCTTCTCGGACTCATCGCTTCGATCAGCCTGCCAGTGATCTCGCAGGCCCAGGGGATCGACATGTCCAGCGGCGGGCCCGTCGAGGTGACCGCGCGCGGCACGTTCGAGGTGCATGACGCCGACCAGTTGGTGATCGCCGAGGGCGATGCCCGCGCCACCCGCGGCACCTCCACCGTCCTCGCCGACCGGCTCGTCGCGCGCTACCGCAAACGCCAGACAACCAGCATCGGCAACACGGCCGCCGAGAGTGGCAACGAGGTCTATCGCCTGGAAGCCCACGGCAATGTCCGCATCGTCACCCCCACGGATGAGGCGCGCGGCGATGACGCGACCTATGATCTCGACCAGTCGGTGTTGTTGATCACCGGCAAGAAGCTGCAACTGACAACGCCGTCCAGCCTGATGACGGCGCGAGATTCGCTGGAATATTGGTCCGCCCAGCACATGGCGGTTGGCCGCGGCAACGCGGTGGTGACGACCAACGATGCACGTCGTGTGGCCGCCGATATTCTGGTGGCCTATACTGAAGACACGGCGACCGCCGCGAAACAGCCAGGACCAGCGGGAAAGAAGAGCGACGATCTGGCGCAATCGGGCCAGATCAAACGGGTTGATGCATTCGGCAATGTCGAAGTGCGCACCGTCTCTGACATCGTCCGCGGCGATAACGGCCTGTATCTGCCGCAGACCGGCCAGGGCCGCGTGGTTGGCCATGTGCGGATCACCCGCGCCGACAACCAGATCAACGGCCCGGCGGCGGATTTCGACATGAAGACCGGCGTAGCTCGGATCATCGCCATGCCTGGCGCACGGGTGGAAGGCCTGATTGTACCCTCCAACCCCAAGGCGGCCGCGCCATGACCGACCGCCAATCCGCGTTGGTGACCGAGCGCAGTTCCGCGGCGCCCAATGAGGAAGGTCTGGTCGCCATCGGTCTGGGCAAGACCTATCGAGGTCGCCCGGTGGTCAAGAATGTCTCCGTCAATGTTCGCAAGGGTGAGGCCGTCGGTCTGCTCGGGCCGAATGGTGCCGGGAAAACCACGACGTTCTACATGATCGTGGGTCTGGTGCGCTCCGACACCGGCTCGATCTCGCTCGACGGGCAGGAGATTTCGGACCTGCCGATGTATCGCCGCGCCCGGCTCGGCATTGGCTATCTGCCGCAGGAGGCCAGCATTTTTCGTGGGCTGAATGTCGAGCAGAACATCATGGCAGCCCTTGAGGTCATCGAGGATGACCGCAGCGAGCGCGAAGCGATGCTTGATTCCCTGCTCCACGAGTTCGGCATTTCCCATCTGCGCCGCACCCCGTCATTGGCGCTCTCCGGCGGCGAGCGGCGGCGTTTGGAGATCGCGCGGGCACTTGCCAGCCAGCCGCATTACGTGCTGCTCGACGAGCCCCTCGCTGGCATTGACCCGATCGCGGTGAGCGAGATCCGCGATCTGGTATCGCATTTGAAGGATCGCGGGATCGGCGTGCTGATCACCGACCACAATGTGCGCGAGACTCTCGAAATCATCGATCGCGCCTATATCATGCACAGCGGTTCCGTTCTGATGCAGGGCAGCCCGCAGGAAGTGGTGGAACACGAGGACGTCCGCCGCGTCTATCTCGGCGAGCGCTTCTCGCGCTGACGCGCGCGACGCAACGAAAGCCGGAGAAATCCGCCACCCAGAGCATTTTTCTGCCGGTCGTTGCGCGCTGCCGATGACCTAGCATGATTCTTGCTTGCCAATTGCCTGCGGTGGGTGTGAGCTAGCATTCGGCGGTATTTTCCGCCTGTGCTGGAGACTCGTTGATGGCGTTAGGCCCGCGCCTTGATCTTCGCCAGTCGCAATCACTGGTTATGACGCCGCAATTGCGGCAGGCGATCAAGCTGCTGCAGTTCAACAATCTGGAAGTCTCCGCCTTCGTCGAGGAAGAGCTGGAGCGCAACCCGCTATTGGAACGTGACGAGCGCGACGACTTGCCCAATCCCGAGCGCGCAGCGCTTGATCAGCAAGGGACCAGCCAGGTCGAGACCGGTGATTGCTCGGACATTCTGCGCGGCGACGAGCTGATGCTGGCGGGCAGCGGCCGTCTGGATCAGGTTGATCACGCCGAGACCTATGACCCGGGCAGCCCGGGAGACGGTCCTGGTGCAGGCTCCGGGCGCGGGCCCGCCTTCGATGACGATGAACGCAGCATCGACGATTTCGCCGAGCACCGGGTCAGCCTGCGCGACCATCTGGGGGAACAGCTGCGCCTGTCCTTCCACGACCGGCGTGAGCGGTTGATCGGCGCACATCTGATCGCGATGCTGGAGCCGTCCGGGCGGCTGTCCGCGCCACCGGCGGCGCTGGCGAAGGCGATGGGCTGCGATCTGGCCGAGATTGAGGCGGTGCGTTCGAGGATGATGCGCTTTGACCCGGTCGGCATGTTTGCGCAGGACCTGCGCGAATGTCTGGCCGTGCAATTGATGGATCTCAATCGCTACGATCCAGCCATTGCCGCCTTGCTCGACAATCTCGAATTGCTCGCCCGCCGCGATCTGAAGCGGCTGATGCAAATCTGCGAGGTCGACGCCGCCGATATGGCGGAGATGATTGCCGAAATCCGCAAGCTCGACCCAAAACCGGGGGCGAATTGGGAGAGCAGCCCGCTGATCCCGGTGGTGCCCGAGGTGATTCTCCGCCCGGCCCCGATCAAGGACGACGATTTGGGCGGTTGGGTGCTGGAGTTGAACCCGGAAACCATGCCGCGCGTGCTGGTCAACCAGAAGTTTTCTGCACGCGTCCTGCCCCGCTGCTCGCGCGAGGAGAAGTCTTTTCTGGCGGAAAAGTTGCAGAACGCCAACTGGCTGGTGAAATCTTTGCAACAACGAGCACAGACGATCCTGAAAGTTTCCGCAGAAATAGTGCGTCAACAGGAAGGTTTTTTTCGTGACGGCGTAGGATATCTGCGTCCATTGATCCTGCGTGACATCGCCGATGCGGTAGAAATGCACGAAAGCACCGTGAGCCGCGTTACTTCTGGCAAATATATAGCCACACCACGCGGTATTTTTGAGCTGAAATACTTCTTCACCACCGCAATTGCCGCCACTGGCGGCGGCGAATTACACTCCGCAGAGTCGGTTCGTCACCGCATCCGCGACATGGTGGCGCGAGAGCAGGCGGACGCAATTCTCTCCGACGATGCGATTGTCGCCGCTCTGCGTTCAGAAGGCGTGGACATCGCACGCCGGACCGTGGCCAAATACCGGGACGCGCTGCGGATACCAAGTTCGGTGCAGCGCAAACGGGAGAAGGCCGAGCCGGTCTGATCAAGACCCCCGTGGGGGAGCGCCCTCAAGGGAATGACGCCACCGGCAGGCGGTCCCGAACTTTGCATGAGGCGAAGCGCATGCACATCACGGTCTCTGGAAAACAGGTAGAAATGTCTGACGCGCTGCGCACGCGCGTCTCCAACCAGCTTGACCTCATCACGGGCAAGTATTTCGACCATGCGTTGGAGGCGCACGTCACCTTCAGTCGCGCCCGAAGCTTCTTCACGTGCGACATTAACGTCCATGCCAGCCGCGGTCTGATGCTCCGCGGTGAGGGCGAGGCGGCGGATGCCAACGCGGCATTTGACGACGCCGCCGAGCACATCGCCAAACGACTGCGTCGTTACCGACGTCGGGTGAACGACCACGCGCGCGACGAAGCAAGTCGCGAGCGACCCCAAAAGGCACGCCAATACGTGCTCCGTCAGGAGGACGAGGACGCGGTACCGACCGAAAATGGCGGCGTGGCACAAGCCGCGGTGGCAACCTACGCCACCGTGGTCGCGGAAACGCCGTCCGAGATCTCCGAATTGTCGGTGGGTGATGCGGTGATGCGCATGGATCTCGCCGACCAGCCGGTGCTGATGTTCCGCAACACCGCGACGAAGGAACTCAACGTCGTCTATCGCCGCAGTGACGGCCATATCGGCTGGATCGACCCGGCGGCGCAGGGGTAATTTCACCCCGGCGATACAGCAAAAGGGCAGCCCGCGGGTTGCCCTTTTTGTTTTCCGATTTGTAGGGCGGAAGAGCGAAGCGTCATCCGCCCTACATTATCGAGCGGACCTCAATGCACCCAAATCGGGTGCAGGTCGTTGTCCAGCACCACCTGGATCGCCAGATCGCGGTCGGCGGCCAGTGCCACAGGGGAGCCATCGGCGGTGTGGATGGCATAGACGCGCTGGCCCTTGACCAGCACCGGTTTGAAATAGGCCACATCCGGCATACCGAGATTCTGGAACTGCTCGGGTGACATGTCGCGCAGGCTCATAATTCGCTGTCCCATCGGGTCACTCCTCATTCGCTTCGCCATCCACCACCGCACCGGGCTTGCCGATTCGGATGGTGCGCACCTTGCTCGCCGGTTGCGGGCGGGCAAGGTCGATATGCAGTAAGCCAGAATCGAGCCAAGCGCCTTTGACCTCGATTCCCTCGGCCATCACGAAGGCGCGCTGGAACTGACGCGCGGCGATTCCGCGATGAATGAAGACGCGGCCCTGGGTGTCGTCGTTCTGACGACCGCGAATGACGAGTTGATTGTCTTCTTGGGTGATCTGCAGATCATCCATGGTGAACCCGGCCACCGCGAGGGTGATCCGCAGTCCGGACGGGCTGGTCTGCTCGATATTGTAGGGCGGATAGCCGTCCGATGAGGTTTTCGAAGCACGTTCGAGCATCTGTTCCAGATGATCAAAGCCCAGAAACATCGGGGATGTGAAAAGGCGGGTCGACATGGTGGCCTCCTCCTTTGGAGCGAAGCATGGTGAACTCGGCAGATGGTCCCAACAGCGGCAACCATCCCTGTGTGGATTTTGGCAGCCTTGCGTCCGGTTGCAAGGCCCGTTGGTGATTGATGTACGACGCATGAATGTCTAGATCTGCGCAATGACCGATACGCCCGACACCACGCCTGAGCCCGCGCCCGCCCCAACGCAGGTGATCGACCCCGCGCTGCTGATGCCGATCTTGATCGCGCCTCACCCGGTGCTGAAGGCAAAATCCCGCCCCGTGGTCGATTCTGACGCTGATCTGATCCGAGAACTGATCCCGCGCATGTTCGCAACCATGTATCAGGCCCCCGGCATCGGCCTGGCCGCCCCGCAGATTGGCCAGAATGTGCGCATGGCGGTGATAGATGTGCGCGAGGACGACAAGCCGCAGCCGATCGTGATGATCAACCCGCGGATCATTGCCTCCAGCCCCAATCTGAACGTCTACGAGGAAGGCTGCCTGTCGCTGCCACAGCAATATGCCGAGGTGACCCGCCCGCGCATTGTGCGGGTCCAGTTCGAGAACGCACAAGGGATGAAGGAGGAAATCGAGGCCGATCGATTGCTCTCCACCTGCATCCAGCACGAAATCGACCATCTGGACGGTATTTTGTTCATCGACCGCATCTCTATGCTCAAGCGCAACATGATCCTGCGCAAGCTGGCCAAGGAAATGAAGCTGAAAGCGCAGGGTTAACCACCATGCGTCTCGC
>CAITEF010000634.1 GCA_903891315.1 uncultured Rhodospirillales bacterium
ACCGAGGGCGGCAACATCATCCAGAACCCGTTTCTGGCGGTGGCAAACAAATGCCTGCTGCAGATGGCGCAGTTGGAGAGCGAATTCGGCATGACGCCGTCCTCGCGCTCGCGCATCCGCATGGCCGAGCCCGCCGAGACAATCGACCCGTTCGAGGAGTTCCTGACCCGTGGCAAAGGCGCGTAAGACCCCGACCTGTCCGGTCGAGGCTTACGCGCGCGACGTGGTGGCCGGGAAGCTGCTCGCTGGTCAGTTGGTCAAGCATGCCTGCCAGCGCCATCTCGACGACCTTGCCAAAGGGAAGTCACGCGGCCTGCGGTGGGATGACGAGGCAGCACGGCATGCCATCGCGTTCTTCGGCCATCTGCGCCATTCAATCGGTGAGTGGGCCAACCACCCATTCACTTTGCAGCCGTGGCAGGCCTTCGTCATCGGCTCACTGTTCGGCTGGAAACGGACGGACGGGCTGCGCCGGTTCCGCACTGCCTATGTCGAGGTGGCGCGCAAGAACGGCAAGTCGGCGATGCTGGCCGGCATCTCGCTCTACGCGCTGTTGGCCGACGGCGAGCCGGGCTCGCATGTCTATGCCGCGGCCACCACGCGGGACCAGGCGCGCATCGTCTTCGGCGAGGCGGAGCGCATGGTGGACGCCAGCCCGGCCCTGCGGGCGCGCGTTACGCGGACGGTCAACAATCTGGCGGTGCTGACCACGTCGGCGTGGTTTCGGCCGCTCGCTGCCGACGCGTCGAAGATGGACGGCCTCAACGTGCATTTCGCTGCGGTCGATGAGGTGCATGAGCATCCGAACCCGGAGATCATCCAGAAGCTCAACACCGCCACCGGCGCGCGGCGGCAACCGCTGATCTTCGAGATCACCACCGCCGGCCACGACCGCCAGTCGGTGTGCTGGCAGCACCACGAATTCTCGGTCAAGGCGCTGGAGGGCAGCGTGCCGACCGAGGCGGCGGACAGCTGGTTCGCTTACATCGCCACGATTGATCCGGGCGACGACTGGACCAACCCTGCCGTTTGGATCAAGGCCAACCCTAGCCTCGGCGTCACCGTCAAGGTCGAGGACCTGAAGCGCCAGGTCGAGGAAGCGCGCGAGATGCCGGCGCAGCAGAACGCCATTCGGCGGCTGCGCCTCAATGAATGGACAGAGCAGGTCACGCGCTGGATCGACATGGGTGTCTGGGCGGATGGCGCCGAGCCGTTCGACGAGGACGATCTGATCGGGCGGCCCTGCTATGGCGGCCTGGACCTGGCGCGGGTTAACGATCTGTCGTCGCTGGCGCTGGTGTTCCCGCCCGAGCGGGCTGGCGAGAAGGTCAAGGTGATCTGGCGTCATTGGTGCCCGGACGACGATATCCTCCGCCGCGCCCGCAGGGATCGCGCTCCCTACACGGTGTGGCGTGACCAGGGATGGCTGGCGGCGACGGAAGGCAACACCACGGATTTCCGGTTCATCGAAGCGGAAATCCTGGCGCTGGCGGCGCGCTTCAACATCATGGAAGTGGCCTACGATCGCACATTCGCAGGCGAACTTGTCCGCAATCTTCAGGATGAGGGCCTGACCATGGTCGAATTCGGCCAGGGCTTCATCAGCATGGGGCCGGCGGCGGCCGAGTTCATGCGGCTGCTGATCGGCCGGGAGTTGCAGCACGGGGGCAACCCAGTCGCTGCATGGTGCGCCTCGAACGTGACGGTGCGCCGGGATCCCGCCGGCAACGAGAAGCCGGACAAAGAGCGGTCGACCGAACGCATCGACGCGGTGGTCGCCGCGATCATGGCGGTTGGCAGGTTGCAGGTCGCCGTGGGCGGCTCTGTCTATGAGGAACGTGGGCTGCTGGTGTTCTGATGAAACTCGCCATCGTCATTCTGCATGACCTCATCGGGGTCATCGGCGCCGCGCTCGTCGCCTACGGCGCCTGGCTGGTGTTCCCGCCGGCCGGGTTCATCACCGGCGGCGTGCTGCTCCTGGCCGCCGCGCTGCTACTGTCCCGAGGTCAGTGATGGCCGGACTGTTCGGAGCCATTGGCCGCGCACTTGCGCCGGAGCGAACCCGTGCCTCGGCGGGCGTTCCCTCCTACGGCATGATTCCGCCGCTGGGTTCGGTGCCGAGTGCCTCAGGGCTGATGATTTCACAGGCGACGGCGATGGCGGTGGCCGCGGTCTACGCCTGTGTCTCGATCCGGGCGAAGGACGTGGCGCGCTGCACGCCGCGGCTGTTCGTCCGCAATGATGACGGTAGCCGTGATCAAGTGACCGATCACGTTGTGGCCCAGCTGTTCGTGCGGCCGAACCGGCAGCAGACCTGGTTCGAATTCTGGCAGCAGATGATGGTTGGCTACCTGCTGCGCGGGAATGCCTACGCCGCCATCCTGCGCGATCGTCGCGGCAACCCCGCAGAGCTTATCCCGATCAATCCGGATGCTGTCATGGTGCTGGAGGCGGCGGACGGGTCGATCTTCTACAACGTCAACCGCATCGGTCTCTGGCAGATCGCCATGCTGCGCAACCAGCCGGTGGCGATCCCCGAGGAGGATGTGTTCCACCTGCGCGGGATAAGCTTCAACACGCTGGTCGGCACCTCGACGATCGGCCTAGCGCGCGACGCCATCGGGCTTGCCATGGGGCTGGAGCAGCAGGCGTCGCGCTGGGTGGGCAACGGGGCCCGGCCGTCCGGCGTGCTGAAGGCGAAGACGCGCCTGTCGGAAGGTGCTGCGATGCGGCTCAAGCAGCAATGGCAGGCTTTTTCGGGCGGCTTGCAGAATGTCGGTCAGACGGCGGTGCTCGAAGAAGGCGTCGATTGGCAGGCTGTGCAGCTGACCTCGGTGGACCTTGAGTTCATCCAGCAGCGCAATCTGCAAATCGCCGACATCGCCCGCTACTACGATGTGCCGCTCAGCCGCCTCGGCATTGCCGGGAGCAGTTCGAGCAAGATCACGCCGGCAGAGGAAGAGCAGGCCTACGTCAATCACACCGTGATGCCTGATCTGGTGGTGGCCGAGCAGAAATTCGTCCAGGTGTTCGACCTCGACCGCGAGGGCATCGAGGTTGATTTCGACGAGGGGCAATTGCTCCGCGCCGACATCATGACCCGCTACAACGCCGCGCGCCTCGGTGTGCTCACCGGCATCCTGACGCCCAACGAGGTGCGCCGCTCAGAGGGGCTGGCGCCAATGGAAGGCGGCGACCGCCTGATGGTGCCGGCTAACACGGCGGCCTTGGGGTCCGACATGACCGGCACGGCACCGGACGCGGCCGGGCGACCGGAAGCGGGCGATCTCCCGGCCCCAGGCGTGCCGACCAACGGCGGCAAAAACGACGATCCCGATCCTCAGCTCGACCCCCAGGGCGAACTCTGAGAGCTGAGGACAACACGCACGGAGATATTGCAGATGGCGATTATGCGGGCGGCCGTGCTGGCCGAACTCACGCCGCTGGCGGACGACGAGGTCGAGGTCATCATTTCGACCTCGGCACTCGCCCGCGACGGCCACGTCCTGGAGCCGAGTGGCTGCGATCTGACCAACTACCGGGCCAATCCGGTGGTGCTCTGGCAGCACAATCCCGATCTGCCGGTGGGCCGGGCGACGGACCTCGTGGTGGAAGGCGACCGCATCCGCGCCCGCATCACCTTCGCGCCGTCCGGCATCTCGCCGAAGGCCGATGAGGTGCGCGGCTTGGTCAAGAACGGAATCGTGTCCGGCATTTCGGTTGGCTTCGACGTCCTGGATGGCGAACCGCTCGACCCAAAGAAGCCGCGCTCCGGCCAGCGCTTCACCAAGTGGGAGCTGCTGGAATGCTCCTTCTGCTCGGTGCCGGTCGATCCCGGAGCCGCAGTGACGGCCCGAGCACAAACCCAGGAGAACGGCGATATGGCGAATACCCAGACCCGGGCGGGCAAGGTGCTGTCCGCGGCCAATCAGAAGCGGCTGCAGGATGCTGCGGCCCATCACGAGCGCGCCTTGATCCACCACAGGTCTCTGGGTGAGCAGTTGGACGCGATCCGCGCCGTCGCGGCGGACAATGCTGATCCGGACGAGGTTGCGGATCAGCAGGAGGAAGCCGGGGACACGCACCGGGCGCTCGGACGGGCATTGCGTGCGGCCCACCGCTGCCTTCGCGCCGCTATCGGCAGTGCCGACGACAGCGCTGATGAGCCAGAAAATCCCGATGGGGCGCGCAGCCTCGATCTGCGACGCCGTGAAGCCGAACTCCTGGCCCTGTCGCAAGGCTGAGCCACCTCCGATTTGACCGGCGCGCGCAGCACGCCGGCCCATGCCCCGATCCGCCCTTGGGCAAGGCGTCCTGGACCGTCCCGAGACGGCCCGTCCCACAAATGGAGCCCATCCCATGCCGAAGGTCGCAGACCTGATGCAGCAGCGGGCGCGCGCCTTTGACGAGTTCAAGGCGCTCGCCGAACAGCCGACCCTGACCGAAACCGAGCAGGCGGATTACGAGACCCGCAAGCGCGCCGTCACCGATCTGGACGCACAGATCACCCGCGCCCGCGACATGCAGACGCTGGCAGCAGGTTCCGCCCTGCCGGTGCTGGGGCAGGAGCAGCCGGAGAGCAAGGTACCGGCGACTGTTGAGTCCGACCGCTACGTCAAAGAGCGCAGTCTGGTCATCGGCGGTGCCGCCAAGATGATGGCCTATGGCGGCGGGAACCTGTTCAACGCCCGCCAGGCCTCGATCGAGGTTTACGGCGAGAGCCACCCGGTGACGCGCGCCCTGGTAGCCTCGTCCGGTCCGGCCGGCGGTTTCATCGTGCCGCCCGATTACGTCAACGATGTGATCGAGTTGCTGCGCCCGATGGCTGTCGTGCGTGGTGCAGGCCCGCGGGTAATCCCGATGCCGCGCGGCACCATGACGCTGCCCGGCCAGGCCAGCCCGGCCACCGCTTCCTATGGCGCGGAAGGCGGTCAGATCGCTGCCTCGCAGCAGAGCCTCAAGCAAATCGTGGCGAGCTTCAAGAAGCTCACCGCGCTGGTGCCGGTCTCCAACGACCTGATGCGCTACGCGAGCCCCGCGGTCGACGCGATGGTGCGCGACGATCTGGTCGAGGTGATCGCGCTGCGTGAGGACCTGGCCTTCCTGCTCGGCGACGGCACTGCGGCGGCGCCGATGGGTTTCACCGGCTTCGCCAATGCCTGGGTACAGTCCCAGGGCGGCACGCCCGGTGTTTGGAGTGCCACCGGCAATTCGGTCGCGGCGGTGAACGGCGCACCCGGCAGCGTGCTCACCGGCCAGAATGGCGGCAACTTCATCACCTCCACCGAGACCTACACCGAG
>CAITEF010000635.1 GCA_903891315.1 uncultured Rhodospirillales bacterium
CGCTTGCACGAACGGCGGACTGCGGTTCGCTGGTCCGCCCCACGTCATATCCTGCTTTACGCAACACCCCCAAAATCGCCTGCGTTGACGCCAGCGCGTCCAACCCCAACGCATGCCCAACCTGACCACCCACACCGGGATAATCCGACAGCACCAGCGCCACCCGCCGCTCGTCCCGGGGCGTCACCTGCAACCGCATCCATCCCGCCGCCCGATCCGCCACCGCCGCAATCCCTCCCGGATGCGGCACATGACGCGGCAACGAGAATTCCAATTCGGCGATCAGAGCCTCCGCCTCTTTGAACGAGATCGCAGGCCCCGGCAGTCTCCCATCCTGCTCTGGCAACACCACCTGCATCGCCAGATCGGCCTGACTTACCCCCCGGCTCGCCGCCATCCAGGCCGCCTCGGTCGAGCCCGATAGGATCATCTGAATCACCGGCGCATCCGCCGCATCCAATGGCGATCCATCCTCCCCACGCGCCGAGAAGGCCGTCGCCGACAACACCACAGCAGGACACCAATCCCGCAACGTCTCGCGCACCAGTGCCGCCGATTGCGGCTCCTTCAAGCTTGCCACGAACACGCCGCGCGCCTGCATCCCCCGCTCAGCCAACGCCCGCGCCAACGCCTCCAGCGGTACCAAATCACCCGACAGCAGATACGACCGATAGAACACAATCGCCGCCACCGGCCCGTCGCCGCCTGCGCCGAAATCATGCAACCCGCAGAGCGGAACTTCTTCGGCGGTCTCACTCAGATCTGCGCCAATCCCGCCCGAAGACGCCGCCAGCCGGATCGCCCGGCGCAAATTCTCCGGCCCACCCGCGCCCAGCATCGCATCCAGCCGAACACGCACATCCTCAGCGACGGTGCAAAACGCATCCAACGCCGGATCAGGCCGTCCATCCCCCTGCAAAACCGCAAGTGCGATGCCCTTGGAGCGGCAAAGTTCGTGCAATTCTTCAACGCCATAGCGCCAATACGGCACGCCCCCGAGCAGACGCACCATGATCGCGCGCGCATGTTGGGCGGTCTGTTCAAGATACAGATCCACCGACATCGGATGCTTCAACCGCGCCAGATTGGCGAGCCTGAGCGACGGCCTATCGTCGTCCATCGACGCCCAGGCACTCGCCGCCGCCCCCAGATCGCTGTCCGAGAACGACAGGAACAGCACATCGGCGGGCGACTGCCCCAGATCGATGGCCGCTTCTGTCGCGTCGAGCGAATGGGTCTCGCGGACGAGCAGATGCATCGTGCTAGGCCGGAGCGCTCAAGGCACGCTCAATGCCCGCCCGGTCCATGCCCTGCTGCCCGATCACCACCAAACGGGTGCGCGGATACTCACCCGCCCCCCAGGGCCGATCAAACTCCGAGCGGAACCGGCTGCCGACACCTTGCACCGCCAACCGCATCGCCTTGCCCGCAATCGCAGCGAACCCCTTGATGCGCAGAATATCGAATGCCTCCGCCACACTCGCCAGTCGCGCCATCAGCGCTTCCGGTGAGGCCAGCGAAGGCAATTCCACCGAGAAACTCTCGAAATCATTGTGCTCATGCGCGCCATCCTCGGCGTCGTGATGCGAGGGCCGCGCGTCGAGATCATCCTCCGCCGCTGCCGCCAGCCCCAGCAGAGCCTCCAACGCCACCCGTCCCTCGCGTGCCGCGATCACCTTCACGGCACGTGGCGTGGCCGCCGAAATCTCAGCCGAAAGCCGCGCCAGATCAGCCTCCGACAGCAGATCCGCCTTGTTGAGCACCACCAGATCAGCGCAGAGCAACTGATCCTCATAGACCTCCGCCAACGGGTTGTCGTGATCAAGTGACGGGTCGGCTGCCTGTTGCGCCGCAATCGCCACCGGATCATTGGCAAACCGACCGCTTGCCACCGCAGGCCCGTCAATCACCGCGACCACAGCGTCCACCGTCACCTGAGCGCGAATGGCTGGCCAGTTGAAGGCCTTCACCAACGGTTTCGGCAATGCGAGGCCAGAGGTCTCGATTAGGATATGCTGCGGCGGATTGGGCCGGTCGAGCAGGGCAGTGATCGTCGGCAGAAACTCGTCCGCCACCGTGCAGCACAGGCAGCCATTTGCGAGTTCGACGATATTTTCGTCGTCGCAGCCTGGAATACCGCAGCTTTTCAACGTCTCACCATCGATGCCGAGCTCGCCGAACTCATTGACGATCACCGCAAACCGGCGGCCTTCGGCATGGGCCAGCACATGGCGCAGCAGCGTGGTTTTTCCAGCACCGAGAAAGCCGGTGATGATGGTGGCGGGAA
>CAITEF010000636.1 GCA_903891315.1 uncultured Rhodospirillales bacterium
CCGATGCAGGCGACAGGAAACGGTGCTGTCATTGGCGCGGGGGCGGAGAGATCGAACAGCGTCAGCGATGTGACCGGATTCGTGCCGAGCCTGCCGGTGGCCGCGAGAAGCTCGGCGATCTTGCGCCCGAGGAAACCGCCACCGCCCAAAATTGTGATGTTCATCGTCTCGTATCCTCCGACATGCATGCAAGCCCTTGCTGAACCGGGAACCTGCCTGCATCTGTGCCGCAAGCATAGAGGCGGACGTGATGGCACAGGGTTGGGGCGAGTTGCTGCGCGGGCGGAACCTGGCGAGCAGTGCGGTGGTTGGCGGCGGAATGATGATGCACGCGGTCAACGTGTTCATCGTCACCACCGTCTTGCCCAGCATCGTGCGCGACATCGGTGGGCTGCGCTATTTCGCCTGGAGCACGACGCTCTACGTGGTGGCCTCACTGCTGGGCGGTGCCAATTGTGCGTCGCTGATGCGGCGGATCGGCTATCGGAACGGCTATCGTCTGGCGCTCGTCACCTTCTCGGTCGGCGCGCTGATCTGCGCCTTTGCTCCGGCGATGGGCGTTCTGTTGGCGGGGCGGTTTGTGCAAGGCCTTGGGGCGGGCACGTTGTCGGCGCTGTCATTCTCGATGGTGCGCATCCTGTTTCCGCAGAATCTCTGGACCCGCGCCTTCACCGTCGTCTCGGTGGCCTGGGGGATCGCCACGCTGGGCGGGCCGGCGGTGGGCGGGATTTTTGCCGAGAATGACGCGTGGCGCGCGGCGTTCTGGAGCCTTGCGGTGCTGGCGTTTGCGATGTGGTTGCTGGTGGAGCGCTCGTTGCCGCGTGACATGGCCAAGCCAGCGGGTGCGGCCTTGCCGGTGGCGATGCTGTCGTTGGCGATCTTGGCTGGCAGCGCGTTGTGCATCTCCGCGGGAAGTATGGCGACCGATCCGTGGCTCAATTTGCTCGGTGTGGTGGTGGCTGGGATCGGATTGACGATCTTCGCCCGGCGTGAGGCGCGCGAGAAGGTGCGGGTGCTGCCGCTGGGCGGCTGTGATCCGCGCACGGTGCTGGGTGGGCTGTATCTGGCGATGGTGCTGTTGCTGATCGGGGTGAACAGCGAGATCTTCGTCGCCTTCTTCCTGCAAAGGCTGCACGGCATGACGCCACTGCATTCGGGTTATATTTCTGCGATGATGGCCGGTGGCTGGTCGGTGCTGTCGCTCTATTTCTCCGGTCGGTCCAATCCTCGTGCCTTGCTGCGCTCGGGGCCGTTGGTGATGGCCGGTGGATTGTTGTTGCTGGCCGTCGTGATGCCACAGACCGAGCTTTCCAATGGCATCGCGGTGCCGCTGATGATCCTCGCACTTTCCGCGATGGGCGGCGGCATGGGGATGTGTTGGCCGCATCTGGGGGCGGCGGTGTTCAATGCGGCACCGGATGGCGAGCGTGATCTGGCCAGTGCCTCGATCACCTCGACCATCATGATCGGCAACGCGTTCGGCTCGGCGACCGGCGGGTTGGTGACGAATTTCGTCGGCATTGCGAACAACACCAGCCAAGCGGCATTCTGGCTGTTCTTCCTGTTCGCCCTGGCCCCGATTGCCGCCGTCTACGCCACACGAAGGCTGAAATGACCGAGACCGAGCCGCGCGCCTGGGTTCGATTGCCGAGCGGGCGCAGGCTCGACCTGTTGGCGCCGACGCCGTTCGACTGGACGGATGACGATCTTGCCGTCGGCCTGTCGAGGACCTTCCGTTGGGGCGGCCACTCGATCTGGCCGGGCTTGCCGCTCTCGGTGGCACAACACTCCCTCGCCGTTCTCGAACGCGCCCGTCGTGCGCGTCCGCTGAATGCCGGGCAGCAATTGCGGGAGTTGCTGCACGACGCCGATGAGGGGTTGATCAATTTCGACTGCATCTCGCCGCTCAAACCCTTCCTCGGCCCGGCCTTTGCCAGCCTGCAGGCAAGGCTGACCGGCGTGGTCGCGTTGCGCTATCGGCTGCCGGCTTGGACGCCTGATGAGAAACACGCACACAAGCAGGCCGACATCGCGGCGGCTGCCAGTGAGGCTGTGCATGTCGCGGGCTGGACCCGTGCGGAGGTGCGCGAGACGCTCGGCATCCGCTCGGTTCCGGAGGATGAGGATGTGCTGGCGCGGCTGTTCGGCGAGGAAGCTTGGCGTCCTTGGCCGCCGGAGCAAGCCGCAAGCCGGTTTTCCGCCGAGCTGGCCCGCCTGCAGGCGGTTGCCTCGGTGGAGTGATCATGAAACTCTGCTGGTGTCGGTGGATTGCTGCGTTGCGCTTGCAATGACGGGGTGATGTTGGTTTGGCCCAAATTCATTCCGTTTTCAGGAGAGAAATGCCATGGTTGATAACGTTTCCCCCACGGATACCTGGCAGGCGCTGCTGACCGATCCGGCTGCTCAGATGGTCGATGTGCGCACCGATGCCGAATGGACCTATGTCGGCCTCGCCGATCTCTCCCAGGCCGCGAAATCCCCGGCGTTGGTGCCGTGGCAGATATTTCCTTCGATGCAGGTCAACACCGATTTCGTCGAGCATGTGAAGCGCTCGGGGCTTACGCCGGAGAACAAGATCTATTTCCTCTGCCGTAGCGGCGTCCGTTCATTGGCCGCCGCCCATGCCTGCCTCGCCGCGGGCTTCCCGTATGTCTACAACGTGGCCGATGGGTTTGAAGGACCGCCCGACGCTGAGGGCCATCGCGGTCGGGTTTCGGGCTGGAAGGCCAGTGATTTGCCGTGGCGGCAGCGGTAGGCCGGGCACCTCCCTACGTTTTATTGACGGTAGATGCACGGTTATTGGCAATGATTGCGGTTGCCCGCCACCTGGGTGGCGTGATCTATAATGGCCGATGGACAGTTCCCTTCCACAATCTGCGCCTGACATCACCGCTCGCTTGCGGATGATCCTGGCTGGGCTGCGGTCGCTGATGGGGTATTGGGGGTTGGAGGGGCATCTGGCCATTCTGCTCTACAACCGGACAGGCCGGATGTTTGCGCGGTTTGAGCGGATGTTGGTGCGGTTTCGGGCTGGCAAGTTGCGGGTGGGGATGCCTCGGCAGGGTGTTGCCCGGAAAGTCGGTGCCACGGCGGGTCGTGGACCCGCCCTACCTCGGAAATTTGGGTGGATCGTGGGGCCGGGTGGGTATCGGGCGATGGGGTATCGCTCGCAGCTTGTGTATCTGCTGACGACTGAGCCTGAGTTGGTGGCGATGCTGGAGAGCTACCCACAAGCACGCAATGTTCTGCGGCCTTTGCTGCGGGCGCTGGGTGTTGATGAACTGCCTTGGGTGCCAACATCACCGCGTCCACCAAAGCCACGCAATCCACGCAAGCCGCGACCGAAGCCGGAACCTTTCAGAATCAAGCTGCCGCGTGGCGTGATCACCTGGGCACGCCGGGAGAAGCGGCTCGAACGTGCCCGCGAAGAATTAAAACGGCTTATGGCGCTGGCGTAGAGAGGCGACTCAAACGTTCCGGGTCATTATCGTCATCGCAAGCCCAGTGCGGCAATCCGGGAATTGATTGGCGGCACTCCTGGAGTGTCACGGCGGCTGCGCCGCCTCGCAATGACGGGTGGGGTGGAGGTCAGCGGTCGTACGAAACTTCGATGACGACCATCCACGGCGTTCGGCTGTCGTAGCTGGTGCCGTCTGGTCCTGCGATCCGTCCGGCGCTGTCATGTGGGACGTGTTTCATCGTGACCTGATCGTCGACATTGCCGCCGATCACCGCCCAGCCCAGCGGGGTATCCTCCACGACGATGTCGCAATGCGCGGTGTAGCGCCCGGCGGGCAGATCGCTGAAACGCAGATCGCGCGCCTTGCCGCGTCCGGCGCAGATCAGGTCGCCGGGCTGCGGTGGAACCTCGGACGGGTCTCCTGCGCGCACCACCCAGCCGGCGTTCAGCCCGCCCACCATCCGTGCGGCGATGTCGATATAGACGTGATGCGAGGCAGAATAGGGAAAGCGCGGGCCAGCACCGGCGATGCGCATCACGTAGCTGACAAAGGCGGCCGACCAGGCAAAATCGCCGTCGCGCAACGGGGGAAAGACGAAGCCGTTGGCGTCGTGCTTGCCCGTCCAGGAACTCTCGGGGCTGCCTGCATTGACGCCGAGCCACCAATATTCGCCGACGCGCTGCCACAGGCCGGGCAGCCTCTCGGGCTTGTCCTCGCCGCGCTCGGGGAGCGGGGCCTCATCGACAGGTTGGCCGAACAGCCGCCATTCACGCTCGGCGATTGCGATGGCGTCGGCGCGGGAGAACGGCTCGAACGGGCGCTTGGCGAAATCCGGCACATGGGCGTCGGGTGCTATTGGCGTTTTGCCCGCGCAGGCCGACAGCACGGCGCAGAGCGTGAGCAGGATGCCCGCGCGCCGGAACATCGCTCAGGCCGCCCGACGCTCGGGGAACAGGGACAGCAGACCGGCCTCGGTCGCAGCACAAATGCCGCGCTCGGTGATCAAGCCGGTGACCAACCGCGCCGGGGTGACGTCGAAGGCCGGATTGGCGGTGTGCGAGCCACTCGGCACCACGCGCACGGTGGCCAGCGTGCCGTCCAGCGCTCGGCCGGTGATGGTGGCAACCTCGCTGCCGGAGCGCTCCTCGATTGGGATCTCGCGGACGCCGTCGGCCACGTTCCAGTCGATGGTCGAGGACGGGCAACCGACCCAGAACGGGACGTTGTTGTCAGAAGCCGCCAACGCCTTGAGATAGGTGCCGATCTTGTTGGCGACATCGCCGGAGCGGGTGACGCGGTCGGTGCCGACGATGACGATATCGACCTCGCCATGCTGCATCAGATGCCCGCCCGCATTGTCGGCGATCACCGTGTGCGGCACGCCGTGCTTGCCGAGTTCGAAGGCGGTCAGGAACGCGCCCTGGTTGCGCGGCCGGGTCTCGTCGACCCAGACATGCAGATCGATCTTCTGCTCGAACGCCTTGTAGACCGGGGCGAGTGCGGTGCCCCAATCGACGGTGGCGAGCCAGCCCGCGTTGCAATGGGTGAGGATGTTGACGCGGCGGCCCGGCTTGTGCGCGGCGATCTCGGCGATCAGGACAGCGCCATGCGTGCCGATGGACTCGCATTGGGCGACGTCTTCATCGGCAATCAGGGCGGCTTCGTGATAGGCCGCCGCCACCCGCTCATGCGCCGAGACGCGGCGCAGACGCGCGAGCATGCGGTCGAGCGCCCAACGCAGATTGACCGCCGTCGGGCGCGTCTCGTTGAGGAGCTGCGCATCGCGCTCCATTGCCTCGTTCGAGGCGTCCGCGCGCAGTGCCAGCGCCAGACCATAGGCTGCCACCGCCCCGATCAGCGGCGCGCCGCGCACCTGCATCGAGCGGATTGCGTGGGCGGCCTCGGTGAGATTGGTCAGGCGGAGAATATCCACCGACCAGGGCAGTTTGGTTTGGTCGAGGATGCGGACAGCCCAGCCGTCTTGCTCGTCCACCCACACGCTACGATAGGGGGTGCCGTCGATTTTCATGTCGTCTTGTCCTCAGATCCGCTGATGCAGCACGCACACCAGTGTGAACAACCGCCGCGCGGTCTCGAAATCGATCTCCACCTTGCCTGCAAGGCGGTCGATCATCAAATTCGCGCCCTCGTTGTGCAGGCCGCGCCGTCCCATGTCGATGGCTTGGATGCGGGCCTCACGGCCTTCCTCGACCGCCTTGATGTAGCTGTCGACCAGCATCTGGTAGTCCTTGATCAGCCCGCGGAACGGGCCAAGCGCGAGTGCGATGGTGCGCAGATGCTTGCGTTCGCCGGCGTCGTGGCGGGCGATGTCGAACACCAGCCGACCTTCCTGGATCGACAGCGTGAGTTTGTAGGGGCCGTCTTCCAGACCCAAAGGCGCGAAATGGTTTTCCGCCTGCAGATCCGCCACAGCCTGCGCACGATCCGCCTCCAGGATCGGCGACAGACGCGTCAGCGCCTCACCTTCCAGCGAGATGAACGCAAGCCGGGCCGCCAGATCAGCCATTTTCGCCAGCCTTCGCCATGCCCAGACGCATCATCACGCCGACGGTTGCTCCCTTCACTGGACGCAGCAATGCCAGAGCGAGCAGACCCGATACCGGCACCCAGAAGCTCGCCTGGATCCAATCGGGGATGTCGTAATGCATGTCCGCAATCAGCATCAACGGGACAACGATATGACCGACGATGAAAATGGTGAAATAGGGCGGCGCGTCATCCGCGCGCAGCGAGCCGAGCGGGGCGCCACAATCGGTGCAGGTCTCGACCACGCGCAAATAGCCCGCGAACAATTTGGTCTTGCCGCAGGACGGGCAGGTGCAGGCGAGACCGCGCATCAACGCGCTCGGCAGGTTGGGCACGGCCCACGGCGCTTTCTTCACGGCACGCTCAGGTGTCCAATGCACGGTCTCGGCTATGATCGGCGGAATATCGTTCATCACGCTCGCCACTTCCTTCGCACCCGACAGCACACAACACATGGCCAGCAGTTGCGGGTGCAAGTCTGCCGGAACTCCGGATCATACTATGTGCAGTGCAACATGACCCGCGCGGTTGCGATTGGTCCCGCAAGACGAGGGTGCATGGCAAGCGAATTGTTGTCAGGCTTTCTGCTTGTCCGCATCCCGCGTCAGCCCTGGGGAATACGGCTTGCCGCGCGACCAGACATGCGGCTCCACCGCCCCCACCTGATCGGTGATCCGCGCATAGGCCCAGGGCTGGCGATGCTTGTCGAAGTCGAACACCGTCGAGCGACCGAGTTGCACCTGATCGAGATTGCAATCGGCGATGATCACCTCATCGTCCCAGGTGGTGGCTTGTGCCAGGATTTCGCCTTGCGGATTGACGATGATGGAATGGCCGATCATTTCGAACCCGTCCTCGGTGCCTGCCTTGGCGCAGGCCACCGCGAAGGTGGCGTTCTGGTAGGCCCCGGCCTGGATCGACAGATGCGAGTGCTGCACCCGCAGATGCGGTGCCTCGAAGCCGATGCCGGTCGTGTTGGCCGATGGCGTGTTGTAGCCCAGCATCACCAGTTCGACGCCCTGCAGCCCGAGCACCCGCCAGGCTTCCGGCCACCGGCGGTCATTGCAGATCATCATGCCCATGTTGATGCCGGACAGATTGCCCATCGCCGCGCGCACCACCGGAAATCCGAGATTGCCCACCTCGAAATAGCGCTTCTCCAGATGCTGCGCCTTGCGATTGGAGTCGAATTCGGCGTGGCCGGGCAGGTGGATCTTGCGATATTTCAACACGATCTCGCCTTGGCCGTTCACCAGGATTTGTGTGTTGAACCGCCGCTTGCGCAGACAGAACGTCTCATCCTCCTCCAGCGCCATCTCGGCATAGCCGAGTGTGAAGCCGACCCCGGACGCCTTGGCGGCATCGAACAGCGGCTTGGTGACGGGCGAGGGCATCTCAGTCTCGAACCACTGATCCGCCTCGTCGAGATGTTCGCGATAATGGCGCGGGAAGAAGGTCGTCAGCGCCAGTTCCGGAAACACCAACAGCTCCGCCCCACGTTGTTTGGCGCGCTCGAACAGGCGCAGCATGCGCTGGACGGCCACCTCCCTGGAGTCAGAGAGTTGAAGCGGACCCAATTGGGCGGCGGCGACAGTGAGAATGCGCGGCATGCGGGCTTTCTTGTTTGGTCGGTTTCCGGCGGACGATTGAGCCTTGGTGTGGCTGGGAATGCAATGGTGTCGGCGACAGCGTGCGTCGGACCTCAGAACACCAAGACCGCCGCGTGAATCGAAAGCGCCACCAATGCGATGGAGGACAACGCAAACAGGAAGAAGCGTTCGCTGACCCGATTGCGCAGGGCCTGCGCCAGGCTGTGCAGGATGCGCAGGCCGACATAGACCCATGCCAGCATCACATCGATCGGTGCCTGCGTGCCCGTCACCGCAATGAGCAAAGCAACCGCATAGAACAGCGTGGGCTGTTGGAGAAGATGATCGTAATTATCGGCTTTCCATCGAACGCCGGGCGGAAATTTCGAGGTGAAATCGCTGTTCGGCAGCGCCGAATCGTATCGCATCTTGAGTTTGATCATCGCGGGGATTCGGGTGGCGTAGAGCCAGCAGAGCATCACCAGCGTCCAAAGCACCAGGACGACCACCGGTTTCAGAATCTCGTGTTCCATCGCCCGCCTCTGCTGAGATGAAAAGCCCCGACGCGAAGCCGATATTCTGGCCTGCGAATGTCGGTTCGGAATTGAGCCTTGGCGCGGCCCGAAATGCAATGCGCCCTGATCCGGGGCATCCCGAACGTGCTGAACATTCCGCGATCAACACCAGGAGGTATGCGGTTCTGATTGAAATTTTTGCCTTTTTGGTGTATCATGAATGGTTGGAGAAACAGCGTGCCTTGCATGACCCCGATGCTGTCACGGCAGCGTTCAATGGGTGGACAGAATGACTGACCCGATCTGCCCCAAAACCGGAGCCCCCATGCAGCGGGGCACCCGCCCGGTGACGCTGTCCTACAAGGGGGCGAGCCTGACAATCGACATGCCGGGCTGGTATTGCGACCAATCGGATGCAAGCGCGTTTTCCGATCAGGACCTGAAATTCTCCAACCGCGCTCTCAATCGGTTGAAGGCGAGCGTCGAGGGATTGCTGGAGCCTGCTGAGATTCGTCGCATCCGCAAGCGCCTGCGAATGTCTCAGGAGCAAGCCGGTGAATTGATCGGCGGGAGCGCCAATACGTTCAACAAATGCGAGGCAGGCGATATGTTGCCGATGCGCGCGGTCAACAATGTTCTGATTTTGCTGGATTATAACCCGTCAATGCTTGCTTTGCTGACCCAGCGTGGCCCGCGCAGCGCCAGGGTCAGCCAAAATGGCCTAATAGCTCCGCTCGCTGGGCGTCCGTGAGCAGCCGCATGTTCTGTCCGCGCAGCAGCAGGAACAACCGGGCCGATTCCTCCAACTCCTCGGCCGCATAGACCGCATCGATCAGCGTCTTCCCGCTCACCACCGGACCATGATTGGCCAGCAGCATTGCCTTCGCCCCAAGAGCCGCCTGATGGATTGCCGGCTCCATGTCGGGATTGCCTGGCCGGTAATACGGCACGACCGGCAGACGCTCGCCGACACGCATCACGAAATACGGCGTCAGGGCCGGGATCGGCGCGTTCTGATCCACATCGGCGAGGCAGGACACGGCGGTGGCCATCGTCGAATGCAAATGCACCACGGCCCCGGCATCCGCGCGGGCAAGATAGACGGCACGATGCATGAAGACTTCCTTCGAGGGCTTGTCGCCGCCGATATGTTGAAAATCCAGATCGAGCTTCGAAATCCGCGCGGGGTCCAGCCGTCCGAGCGAGGAATTGGTTGGCGTCATCAGATAGCCGTCTTCCAGCCTCGCACTGATATTGCCCGCACTGCCCACCGCATAGCCGCGTTGGAACAGCGAGGCGGCGAGTTCGGTCAGCAGCGGGCGCAGTTCGGTCTCTCTCATCCCGCCACATCCATCCCGAACGCCTTGAGGAAGAAATCCCGTGCGCCGAAATTTCCGCTTTTGAGCGCCAGATGCATCGCGGCCCCGCTGCCCTCGGCATATGTCCACGGCACGCCCGGGTCGATCTCGCCACCAATCCGCAGCCTCGTGACGCCAAGGCGCTTGACCACCGCGCCGGATGTCTCACCGCCGGCGACCACCATCTCCCGCACGCCCTGCGCCACCAGTGCTTCGGCGATCTCGGCCAGCGCGTCCTCGATCAGCGTACCCGCCGCCTCACGCCCGAGCTTGGCCTGCAACGCCGCCACTTTCTCCGGCGGGGCGGAGGCCGCGATCAGCACCGGGGTGCTGCCGAGCTTGCCTTCCATCCAGGATATCGCCTGGGCGGCGAGTGCCTTGGCGTTCGGTGTGGCGAGGGCGTCGAGTTCGAGCGTGGGAAGATGCTGTTTGGCTGTGCCGATCTGGAACAACGTGGCGCGCGAGCATGAACCCGCCAGGATGGCGCGATGACCCTCGACCGCGGGAATCGAGCCTGGATCCTCAAGCGTCTCCAGCAGCCCGGCATCACGGAAATTCTGCGGCAGGCCAATGGCGACGCCCGAGCCGCCGGTGACCAGCGCGTGCTTGGCGGCGGCCTTGCCAATGGCGAACAGATCGGCGTCCGTCACCGCATCGACGATTGCATAGCGCCGCCCTTGTTCCTTCAGCGCCGTCATCGCCCCACGTATTGCCATCGCCCCACCGGCGACGGTGGAATACGGCACCAGCCCCACCGTCGCGTCGGTCTGGCGCGAGAGCACGCGGACCAGATTGGCGTCCGTCATCGGGGTGAGGGGATGGTTCTCCATGCCCGACTCGTTGAGCAACACGGAGCCGACGAACAGATAGCCCTGATAGACGCTGCGTCCGTTGACCGGAAATGCCGGGCAGGCGAGGGCGAAACCGCACTCCAGTGCGTCCACCAATGCATCGGCGACAGGGCCGATATTGCCCTTTTCGGTGCTGTCGAACGTCGAGCAATATTTGAAGAAGAATTGCTGACATCCCGCATTCTTGAGCCACGCCAAGGCGGCCAGACTGTCGCGCACCGCCTCCTGCACCGGGGCGGTGCGGGATTTCAGTGCGATGATGATCGCATCCGCTTGCGGGACAGGATCACCGGGTTTCGGCACACCGATCAGTTGCACGGCGCGCATGCCTTGCCCCACCAGCATCGAGGCGAGGTCGGTCGCCCCGGTGAAATCATCGGCAATCGCGCCCAGCAGGGCCATGGGGTCATCTCCACTTGATGGTCACAGTCTCTCGCCGGACGCTGTGCGCGTCCAGCCCGCGCGGTTCAGGCCAGGATTCCCGCAAACACCCGGGCCTGGGCTGGCCAGCCCTGCAGGTCTTGCCCGGCCTTCCAGGCGGCGTCCGACATCTCGTGGCGCAGCGGGGTATCGAAAATCAGACGGCGCAGTGCTTTGGAGAGCTGATCAACATCATCCACCGGGCAAACAACGCCACAAGATGGCGCTATGAGATCGCCTGCGGCTCCGCCTTTGGTAACGGCCACCGGAAGGCCGCGCTTGAGGGCCTCGGCGATCACCATGCCGAACCCCTCATAGCGGGTGGCGAGTGCGAACAGATCAGCGCTGTTCCAAAGGGCGGCGAGCGGCGCGCCGGTCATCTCGCCGAGAAAACGGACGCGATCGGCGATGCCGAGTTCCTTGGCCAAGGCGGGCAGGTCGGCGGCACATCGCGGATCAAGTTTGGCTGTGCCCGCAATCGTCAATTGCCAGTTCAGATCGAACAGCCGCGCCAGGGCGCGCAGCAGAACATCGTGCCCCTTGCGCGGAATCAGCGAGCCGATGGAGAGCACATGCACCCCCGGCCCGTCGGAGCCGGTCGCGCGCGGAGCGTCGTCGGTGCCTGGGATGATGACGGCGATCTTGGCGCGATCGACGCCAAACTGTTTCGCCAGCGTCGTGGCGATTGTCTCGGAGGGCGTCACCACGCGGTGGCACAGCGGCAGAAGCTCGGTCTCGATGGCGATCAAAGATGCGGCGTCTGTGGCGGCGAGCCCGGGCTCCAGCCCTGTCGGGTGGTGGTTGAGCACCACGGCGCGGCGTGTGGTCAGGTCTGCGGCGAATGGGGCCAGGCTCGGCAATACCAGATTGTCCATCACCGGAATCGCGTCGCTCGGCATTGCCGACCACGCCGAGGCAGCGGCGTTGCGTGCGGCTTCGTCGGCGAGTGGGTGCGTGCCCTCCAGCGAATGGACGGACACCGCATGCCCGGCGGCCTGCCATTCGGCGATCATCCGGCGGTTATAGACCTGGGCACCGGTCAGCAGATCGAGCGGGGCAGGCAGGAAAAACGCAATGCGCATGAAGTCTCTCCGGACGCGACCGGATGCGTCACCGGCAGTGTTTTCCTCCTTCCGGTCGTCTCTCGTCAAACCGCCTTGCATCAGCCCTCGACATCAGATCTGGGCCGACAGGCTGATCGGTGGCATCTGCGCCGGAGGCTGGCGTTGTCCACTTGCCAGATAAGGCCGGGTCTGACCGAGCGCGCGTGGCACCGCACGGGCGATGCAGCCGATCACCCGCTTCTGCGCGGCCATCGCCCGCTCCAGCAAAGCGCGGTTTTCGGCGGCAAGCCGGTCCAGCCTGGCGACATCCTCGCGCGATGTGTCCGGCAGAACCGGCTTGCCGCGCAACGCCGCAACCAGAGCGTCGGTTGCGGCCAGTTTTTCCGGCAGTTTGCGATTGGCCTCCGGAATATCCATCGCTGACAGCGCTGCGTTCTCATCGCGCAGCACGTCGCACAGCGCGCGAATTGCTGTGGCGGCACGGGAGGCCGGATCGTCATGGGAGGGAGATTTCATCCGGCTTGACCTTGTTGGGTGGTTTGGCTCGCCTGTTCCTGCATCTTCAGAATCTGCTGGTAGACCGGCACGGCAAGGCCCAGCCCACCGGATTGGCTGATCCGCTTGGCGAGTTCCTGCGTGAGCATCTTCTGCCAACTTTCCTCGCCCTGACCTCCGCCGAACGGACCGGCACCGGTGTTGACCGTCTCGAACATCGGCTGAAGCATCTGGCCGAGTGCCATCGCCTCAAAATCCTGCGCAGCCTTCCAGGCCTTCGCCTGCCCTGGGTCGAGCAATTCAGCGGCATTCGGCGGGCCCGAGGGGGGGAGCAACTGGCCCACCATCACCGCACCACCAGATCAGCCTGCAGCGCACCGGCGGCCTTGATCGATTGCAGGATGGTGATCATGTCGCGCGGCCCCACCCCCAAGGAATTGAGGCTGCTGACCAGATCGCGCAACGTGACGTTGCCCGACAGAATGCCCAGCTTTTTGTCGCCGCCGTCATCGACTTGAATGTTGGTGCGCGGCACCACCGCGGTGCTGCCGCCGGAGAACGCGCCGGGTTGGTTGACTTGCGGGGTCTCGGTCACCCGGATGGTCAGATTGCCCTGCGCGATTGCCACGGTGCTCACCCGCACATTCGAGCCCATCACGATGGTACCGCTCGCCTCATCGACCACCACAATGGCGGAATTGTCGGGCTCCACCCGCAAATCCTCGATGCGTGCAAGGCTGTCGATCACATCAAGCCCGGTCAGGTCGACGGCGACGGTGCGCGGGTCCTGTGTGACAGCGATGGTCGGTCCGGCAAATGCCTTGTTGATCGCCTGGGCGATGCGTCGCGCCGTCGTCAAATCCGGGTTGCGCAACCCCAGCCGCAATTTCGGGCGGCTGGCGAGATCGAAATTCAGTTCGCGCTCCACCGTCGCCCCATTGGCGATCTGCCCCGCCGTCGGCACCCCGCGTGTGACGGAGGAGGCCGCTCCGCTGGCGGCAATCGCCCCGGTGGCAAGCGCGCCCTGCGCCACAGCGTAGACTTCACCGTCTGCCGCCAGCAAAGGTGTGACCAGCAATGTCCCGCCGGTCAGATTCGTCGCGTTGCCAAGCGCTGAGACCGCGACATCGATCCGGCTGCCGGTGCGCACGAAGGCCGGCAGTCTGGCGGTGACCATCACGGCCGCGACGTTTTTGGTGCTGAGCTTTGCCTCCTGGTCGCGCGTGTTCACGCCCAGGCGCTCCAGCATGCCGATCAGCGATTCCCGCGTGAACACCGCCGAATCGAGCTTGTCTCCGGTGCCGTTGAGTCCAACCACCAGGCCATAGCCGACCAACTGATTCTCTCGGATCCCCTCAACATCGGCGATGTCCTTGATCCGCAC
>CAITEF010000637.1 GCA_903891315.1 uncultured Rhodospirillales bacterium
CTGGTTCGGTCGGCGGCTGCACGATCCGGTGGTGTGGCGGCAAGTTGTGAACGCGGCGACATCGCGCCCGGCCGCCCACCTGCGGATCGTGCTGACCAGCACGCCGGCTCATCGCCTGCCAGACACCCCTTTGCCGGGACATCTGGTGGTTGGTGTGCGCGACGTGATCGACTTCAGCACGGGGCTGTCTGTCCATCCCGACATTCTCGCTGCCCGACTGGACGGTTCCTATCGGCCAAACGTCGATGCCGCGATCGACCTATCGCCGGATGGCACGAGGCTGACCATCAACGGTTCCGTTGTGATCCATTTCCGATCTTCCAAACAAATCGAGATCATCCGGACGTTGGTAGCCCGCCATAAGGAGGGCAAGGGTGTCAGGGCGGAGGAGTTGCTTACGAACGCCGGTTCCAGCGTTGGCAGCCTGCAGCGGGCTTTCGGCACCGAGAAGTGGAAGACGCTGTCCTCCTACCTGAAGTCTCGCAACGGCATCTGGGGTTTTGAGACTTAGGGCAATTTCTCCCGGTTTTTCTCCCGGCCGCGACATCGTTTTTCTCCCGCCATCTGCGTGAATTTTCCCTCGGAAGCGATGCATTCCGAAGGAGAACTCAATGGCTATCAGGCACTTGAACCAGATCGAGCTGGCGGCTCGCTGGAACATTTCGCACCGCACCCTTGAGAGGTGGCGGTGGACGGGTGAAGGCCCGCAATTCATCAAAATCGGCGGCCGGGTGGTCTACCGCCTGGAGGATGTCGAGGCGTTCGAGGCGGACCAGATCCGCAAGAACACCAGCGGCACGCCCGCCGCCAGCGCGGTGGGGGTTGCCTGATGACCGCCCTCAACCACCCCAAGCTCGCCGATCTGGCGCATATGCCGATCGGTACCGTGATCGCCCTGCCGGCCGAGAACCTGGCGCTGCTCCAGGACGAAGCCGATGAGGCGCTGCGCCTCGCCAAATCGACCAAGGACTGGGTCGACGGCGCCATCGCCCGGAAATACGCCGCCGCCGCGAACGCCGCACGGCAGGCCGCCGGCAAGGACACCGGCATCGTCCGGCTGACCGATGGCACGGTCACAATCATCGCCGACCTGCCGAAGAAGACCGAGTGGGATCAGTCCCGTTTGGCGACGCTGGTCGACCGCATCCACGCCGACGGCGAGGACCCGGGCGAATACGTCGAGATCACCTTCAAGGTCTCGGAGCGCAAATACGGCGCGTGGCCCAACCACATCCGCGCAGCGTTCGAAGCTGCCCGAACCGTCCGCGTCGGCAAGCCGACCTTCAAGCTCACCCTGAACACGGAGGCGGTGCGATGAGAATCTTCACCCGCACCACCAAGCTTGATGCGTTGCGCAAGGAGCACTACGCGCTGGCGAAACTGCCGGACATCGTGTCCATCCCGCCGCTTCAGGGGTGTCGCGACGCGGCGGTAAAACCGATTGAGACGGTGACGCTCGACGACATCGCCTTCGCTCTCCTCGAGTTGCAGGAGAAGTCTTCGGCGATCTACCGCGAAGCTGAAGCCCTGCGCACGCTGTACAACCTCGCGCGTGAAAAGGGTGCTGCCGGCGCCGACATCGCGCTGGACTCCGTCCCGGTGGAAAAGGGAGGCTCGCGATGAGCCTCCCGATTATCTCCGCCGACCAGCGCCTTGCAGAGCGCCGCGGCATCAAAGGCTGCATCTTCGGCAAGTCCGGGATCGGCAAGACCAGCCTGCTGTGGACGCTGAACCCGGTCACCACCCTGTTCATGGACCTCGAGGCTGGTGACCTGGCGATCGAGGGCTGGGCAGGCGACAGCATCCGCCCGCGCACCTGGCAGGAATGCCGCGACTTCGCGGTCTTCATCGGCGGGCCCAACCCGGCGCTGCGCGATGAGCAGGCGTTCAGCCCGGCGCACTTCGCTGCCGTCTGCGAGCGCTTCGGCGAGCCCGGTGCGCTTGACCGCTACGATACGGTCTTTGTCGACTCCATCACCGTCGCTGGCCGGTTGTGCTTCCAGTGGTGCAAGGGCCAGCACGAAGCCTTCTCCGACAAAACCGGACGCCCCGACGTGCGCGGTGCCTACGGCCTGCATGGCCGCGAGATGATCGGCTGGCTGACCCACCTCCAGCACACGCGGGCCAAGAACGTGTGGTTCGTCGGGATCCTCGACGAGAAGCTCGATGACTTCAATCGCCGCTTCTTCGCCCCGCAGATCGACGGGTCCAAGACCGGCAACGAGCTGCCCGGCATCGTCGACGAGGTCATCACCATGGCAGAGATGACCGACGAGGGCAGCAAACCCTACCGGGCTTTCGTTTGCCAGACGCTGAACCAGTGGGGTTTCCCGGCGAAGGACCGCAGCGGGCGCCTCGATCTGGTCGAGGAACCGCACCTCGGGCGTCTGATGGACAAGATCCGCGGCCCCGCCAAGCCGGCCGCCGAGCGGATGCAGTTCGCCCGTCCTGCCGCAGCCGTCACCCCCGAACATCCCCATTCGAGCTGAGAGGAGAACCGCCATGTCCGGTTCCTGGAACGATTTCAACGACGCCAAGCAGGTCAGCAACCTGATCCCGAAGAGCACCATCGCCAAGGTTCAGCTCACCATCCGCCCGGGCGGCTATGACGACCCGACGCAGGGTTGGACGGGCGGTTACGCCACCCGCGGCTCCACTGGTGCGGTCTATCTGAGCGGCGAGTTCACCGTGCTCGAAGGGCCTTATGCCCGGCGGAAGATCTTCACCCTGGTCGGTCTCTACAGCCCGAAAGGCCCGGACTGGGGCAACATGGGGCGCAGCCTGGTCCGAGGCATCCTCAACTCGGCGCGCGGCATCGCCGACAAGGACAATTCGCCACAGGCACAGGCGGCACGCCGCATCAACGGCCTGGGCGACCTCGATGGCCTGACGTTCCTGGCCAAGATCGATGTCGGCAAGGACGCCAACGGCGAGGACAAGAACGAAATCCGCATCGCGGTGACGCCGGACCACAAGGAATACGCCGCACATCTGGGCCAGGCAGGCACCTCGGCACCGGCTTCGATCCCGGCCCGTTCGCAGCCTCCCTCGGCCGGGGTGCGGCCGTCCTGGGCACAGTGAGGGTAACCAGCGATGCTGCTCCGCCCCCGTCAGAAGCTGTTCGTCGAGCGTAGCGTCCGCGCGCTCGATGAACACCGCAACACAATCGGCATCGCCCCCACCGGTGCTGGCAAAACGATCATGCTGTCGGCTGCCACCGGCGAGGTGATCGGCAACACAGCCGCCAAGGCTTGCGTCCTGGCGCACCGCGATGAACTGACCGTCCAGAACCGGACCAAGTTTGGGCGGGTCAAACCGGCGATCAGTACCTCGGTGGTCGATGCCAGCGAGAAGTCCTGGTTAGGTCAGGTCACCTTCGCGATGGTGCCAACTTTGGCGCGGCAATCGAATCTCGACACCATGCCGGCGCTCGATCTGCTGGTGATCGACGAAGCGCATCATGCCGCCGCCGACAGCTACCGGCGCATCATCGACCGGGCACTGCAAGGCAACCCGTCCTGTCTGATCTACGGCGTCACCGCGACGCCGAACCGGGGCGACAAGAAGGGACTTCGGCCGGTCTTTTCCAATGTCGCTGACCAGATTCGGATCGGCGAGTTGATCGCCTCCGGCCATCTGGTGCCGCCGCGCACCTTCGTCATCGATGTCGGCGTCCAGGACGCGTTGGCGAAGGTTTGCAAGACCGCCGACGACTTCGACATGGCTGAGGTCGACGCGATCATGAACCGGGCGCCGGTGACCGATGCCGTGGTGCAGCACTGGCGCGAAAAGGCCGGCGACCGGCAGACGGTGGTGTTCTGCTCGACGGTCGATCATGCCCGCAACGTCACCGACGCCTTTAACGAGGCGGGCATCGCTGCTGTCACAGTCACCGGCGAGATGGGGGATGCCGAGAGGCGGGCGGCGCTGGCCGCCTACGCCAGCGGCCGGGTCCGGGTGGTGGTCAACGTGGCGGTGCTGACCGAGGGTTGGGACCATCCGCCCACCGCATGCGTCGTGCTGCTGCGGCCCAGCTCGTTCAAGTCCACGATGATCCAGATGGTCGGGCGCGGGCTGCGCACAGTCAGCCCCGAAGAGCATCCGGGCGTCATCAAGACTGACTGCATCGTGCTGGATTTCGGCACATCGAC
>CAITEF010000638.1 GCA_903891315.1 uncultured Rhodospirillales bacterium
GATTGCTGAGATGAACCGGCTCGGCATGGTGATCGACATCGCCCATGTCAGCCGCGATTCGATGCTGCAGGCGGCAGAGATTTCACGCACGCCGGTGATCTCGACGCATTCGTGCATCAAGGCGCTGTGCGACCATCCGCGCAATCTGGATGACAGCCAACTCGACGCGCTGCGCGATGTCGGTGGCATGGTGAACATCACCGCAGTCTCGGGCTTCTTGCGCAAATCGGCCAAGCCGGAAGAGGTGACGGTGAAGGATTACGTCAATCACGTCGATTACGCGGTCAACCGCATCGGGCTGGCCCATGTTGGAATCTCGTCGGATTTCGATGGCGGCGGCGGGTTCGCGGGGTGGAAGAACATTGGCGAGAGTGCGCATCTGACGGCGGAGTTGGTGGCGCGTGGGTATGACGCTCCAGCGATTGCGGCGTTGTGGGGCGGGAATTTTTTGCGGGTGGTCAGGGCTGCGGAGGTGGTCTCTCAATGATTTTGGTTATCACTCTTCCCATGCCCCTCTAGCAGGACGGTTTACGCGCCACGTTCCAGACGATGCGCTCTGAGCAGGCGGCGGCCCAAGTATAATACGCGCTTCTGTGATGGAATTTCAAAATAAAAATAAACGAATATTGATAAACCAATAATTAAGATGATATAAATTACGAAAAATGAAACTTTTTTGAAAATTTCATGAGAAAAATTGAAGTAATCACATATTATAAGAATGAAAATTTGCAGGGGAACATGAATAAGATATGAAGAATAAGTTATGCATCCAACATAATCGCCTATTTTTTTCGTTGAAAAACCAAATTTTTCAACTGATGTTGCAAATATTAAAAGTGATGGAAATAAAATATAATATATTTTATTGCTATTGCTATATAATCCAATAGAAAGCAATATCACGAAACCCGAAAAAAATATTCCAAATATGGTTAATTTGAAGCTCGCCAGGCCTAGAGAGATGCGTTGAGATACGCCGCCAAGGGCAAAAAAGACGGTGCAATCAGACAACCATGACGGCGCACTGAATTTCAGAATTAACGCCCAAACCAAAAATAATAATGCCGATATGATATTAATATTGAATGCTTTCATAATGACATAAAATTGCATGTAAACAAGTATTTCAAGAGATACCGACCAAATTGGACCATTAAATGAATACATATTTGCAGAATACTGAAGTCCCCATTGGGAGGCCATAAAAACATTCAGAATGAAATGTCGAATATCATTTATTCGGTAAATTTCAAATTTTTCCAGCAAACTCATGCTGCAAATCTGTTCTATTGCAACAATAATTAAAGTGATAAAGTGTAGTGGGTAAAGTCTTGCAAAGCGTGCAAGTGCAAATTCTTCGATAGAAATTGTATTTTTAAATCTATAGACATAAAAAAATACAAATCCAGAAATTGTCCAAAAAAACTGTACGGCTTTTAAGCCGTGATCATAAAAAATTGCAAAAAAAACATAAAGGGGCTGAGTAGAATGATCTAAGGACGGTGGAGGTATTTCGCCTGCATTTAGAAAAAAGAAATGCTGATAATGCCATATTAGAACTGAAAACGCACCGATCCCACGTAAAAAATCGATATTGTGTAATCTGTGCTCAATAAAACCTTTCTCTATACGCGTATACATTGAATTTATCCGAATTGTCGAATGACTGTAAAAAATAATGTTTGCCGCTGCAACCTTAAATTTCCTGCCCCATGACCATCTTCCGCCGTCCACGCCCATGCGCCAGTTCGGTGACCACACCATGCATCGTCCGCAATTCCTGCTCTGTCACCTCCCCACGCTCGAAGAAATGCCGCAGATTGCGCACCATCCCGGGACGTTTCGGCAGATTGGCCAGAAAGCCGCATTCGTCCAATTCGCGGATCAGGTGGCTCATGAAATTGTTGAGCTCGCCCTTGGTGGCGATCCGCGTCTCGTTGGTCATCAGGCGACGTGGGATGGTTTGATCCTCCGCCATCCACCATTCATAGGCCATGATCAGCACGGCTTGGCCGAGATTGAGGCTCATGAACTCCGGGTTGAGTGGGTAGCGGATCAGCGCGTCGGTCTCGGCCATGTCGTCATTGTCGAGACCCGCCCGCTCCGGGCCGAACAGCAGACCGACGCGCAGATCGCGCGCGCAGATCTGGCGCATCTCGGCGGCAGCCCCGCGTGCGGTGAGCACGGGTTTGACGATGTGGCGCGGGCGCGGGCAGGTGGCGTAGACATGGTGGAGATCGGCCACCGCATCGGCCACGGTTTCGTGCACTGTCGCCAAATCGAGCAGACGGTCCGCCCCTGATGCCGTGCGCCATGCCTTCTCCTGCGGCCAGCCATCGCGCGGGGCGACGAGGCGGAGATGGAACAGGCCGCCATTGGCCATGGCGCGGGCGGTCGCACCGATATTGTCGGCCAGTTGCGGGCGGACCAGGATCACCACCGGCGAATTGCCGATGGGCGACAGATCCGCGCCGCCGTCGCGACCCGTCATCAGCTGCGCCGCCAGATTGTGCCGGAGGGGCCGTCCTCCAGCACGATGCCGCGGGCGTCGAGATCCTTGCGGATTGCGTCGGCCTTGGCGAAATCGCGCGCCTTGCGGGCGTCGATGCGGGCCTGCACCAGCGCGTCGATCTCGGCGGCATCATCGCCGCTGCGGAACCAATCGGCTGGCGAGTGCTGCAGAAGCCCGAGCTGATCGCCAGCTGCGAGCAGACCCGACGCCGCCTCTGCATTTCCGGCAAACGCGGCATCGGCCAAAGCGTGCATCGCGCTGAAGGCGAGCGGTGTGTTGATGTCGTCGCACAGCGCATCGAGCACGGCCACCGGGACCTCGGCGGCACGTTCGACGCTGGGATGGCGTTCGAGGGCGCGGTAGAACCGGTCGAGATCGCGTTTGCACTCAGCGAGTGCCGCACGGGTGAAATCCAGCGTCTCCGAATAGCGCCCGCGCAGCAGCAGCATGCGGATCGCCTCGCCCGGTGCCATTTCCAGCACCTGCTCGACGGTGAAGAAATTGCCCAGCGACTTGCTCATCTTCGAGCCGTCCACCGTCAGCATCCCGTTATGCACCCAGACGCGGGCGAAACTGCTGCCCGGAAAGGCGCAGCGCGATTGCGCGAGTTCGTTCTCGTGATGCGGGAACAGCAGATCGTCGCCGCCGCCATGCAGATCGAAACTCTCGCCGAGATAGCGCCAGCTCATCGCCGAGCACTCGATATGCCAGCCCGGACGGCCGCGACCCCAGGGCGAGTCCCAGCCGGGCAGGTCATCGGTGGAGGGCTTCCACAGGACGAAATCGCCGGGATCGCGCTTGTAGGTGGCGACCTCCACACGGGCACCGGCCAGCAGATCCTCCGGCGAGCGGCCAGACAATTTGCCGTAATCGGCATCGGTGCTCACCGCGAACAACACATGACCATCGGCGGCATAGGCGTGGCCGCTGGCGATGAGTTTTTCGATGATGGTGATCATCTGCGAGATATTCTCGGTCGCCCGCGGTTCGACATCCGGCGGCAGCGCGCCGAGAGACGCCATGTCGGTGTGGAAATCGGCGAGCGTTTTGGTGGTGATCTCCAGGATCGACACACCGCTTTCCTTGGCGCGGGCGTTGATCTTGTCATCGACGTCGGTGACGTTGCGCACATAGGTCACGCGCGGATAGAGCACGCGCAGCAGCCGGGCCAGCACGTCGAACACCACCACGGCGCGGGCGTTGCCGATATGGGCGCGGTCATAGACCGTCGGCCCGCAGACATACATGCGCACATGGCCGGGATCGAGCGGGGCGAAACTCTCGCTCTTCCGCGACAGGCTGTTGTGCAGGCGCAAACTGGGCATCTCGTCTCCATTGGCGGCAATGCTGGCCGTAGCGGGTATCAATTGACATGGAACACAGGGCAAGGCCTAACCGCAGCGATCATGACTGACCATCTGTCCCGATGAAGCTCGCTCTCCTGTCCATCGCCCTTGGCGGCGGTGCCGTGATCGCGCTGGTTGCGTGGTTCGGTGCGCAATCCATCGGCCATGAGGTGATGGAGGTCCTCTGGATCATCCCGGCGACGTTGAGTCTGCATCTCGTCCAACTCTATCTCTCCGCTGTTGCCTGGCGTATCTCGGTCAGCACGCGCAAGCCCAGGATGATCGTTTGGTTCCGGTTGCGTTGGATTCGCGAGGCGGTGAATTCGCTGCTGCCGGTGGCGCAGATGGGCGGCAATATCGTCGGCATCCGCATGCTCACCCAGCGCGGCGTGCCTGGCTCGCTCTCAGGTGCTGGCACCACGCTCGATCTCACCATTGAGGCCTTCACCCAATTCGCCTGGACAATGATCGGCATCGGCGTGCTGACGGCGATCAGCACCGATCAGAGCTGGCGGCCCTGGTTGGAGGGCGGGATGATCACGATGGCATTCGGCCTGATCGGCTTTGTTGTTGCCCAGCGCGCCGGGATGATGCGGCTGATCGAGCGCTTTGCCGAGAAGCTGCAACGCGTCTTCCCCAATTTGCCGATGGACGCGGTGCGCGGGCTGCATGCCGAGTTGATGCGGCTGCAGGAAAACCGCCGCGCGTTGTGGCAGGCCTTCGGGATTCATCTTTTCGCCTGGATGCTCGGCACGCTGGAAGTTTGGGCGATTTTGTGGGCGCTGGGTCTGACGCCGGATTTCACCGAGGCGCTGGTGATCGAAAGCCTTGGCATGGCCGCACGCAGTGCGGGCTTCGTGGTGCCCGGCGCGTTGGGTGTGCAGGAGGCCGGGTTTATCCTGGTCTGTGGCCTGTTCCAGATCCACCCGGATTTCGCCATCGCGTTGTCGATGGCCAAGCGAGTGCGTGAACTGTCGGTGGGCATTCCGGGGCTGGTGGCGTGGCAATTGGCCGAGGGCAAGCGGCTGGTGCGCAAGGCCCGCGAGGGACAATAGAGCGGGTCGCGGAATTGTCCTCGGCATCCGCGACGCCGCCGCTTTCAGTGCAGCAGATGCGGCCATAGCCCGGAGACGCCGAGCACGATCAGATAGATGGCAACGACGAGGTTCAGCAAGCGCGGCATGAGCAGGATGAGGAGTCCGGCGATCAGTGCAATTGCGGGTTGGAGCAGGGTGATGTCGAGATGGACGTTCATGGCACGCGGCTCCGTTGTGATGGTCGCGGGGTAGAGATGGGGTGGCGTTGGGGCGAGGACGAGGGCGTATGGTGGGGAAGTGGGAATTGGCACCATCCGCGCTGATGCGTGGCCCGCGTGGCAGCGCTTTTTTGCCGAAGATCGCGCCCCGAGATCTTGATTGATTGCCACCACCCGTTAGGGGGCCTCGCAGTGACGGGCTCTGATACGCATCTCCCCGCAATTGATGATGTGCCTTGGCCAAAGCGCTACTCTTGTCGGCACGCGCGACAATACCTCTCTCTATGATCGTGACGTTTGCGCATGGACGCGGGAACAGGCCCGGTTGCTGCGCGAAGGCCGACTTGGCGATGCCGATATCGAGAACATCGCCGAGGAGATCGAGAGCATGGGCCGCGGGGAGAAGCGCGAGCTTGTCAATCGGCTGCGTGTGCTGCTCACGCATTTGCTGAAATGAGAGCATCAGACGCAGCAACGCGGCCATTCCTGGCGTCGGAGCGTCAAGAACACGCGCATCGATCTTGCCGATCTGCTGCGGGACAATCCGAGTCTGAAGCCGGTGCTGATGGCGGCATTGGCGGAGGCTTACATTCGCGCACGCGACGATGCGGCGGCGGAGGCGTAGGGCGGGCAAGCGCAGCGCAGTCCGCACTACGGATAAAAATGTTCTTGTTATGTTCTTTTTTCTTGCATCCGGCCAGTTTCTGTGATGTCTCATGGCCGATGGAATTCACCCAACCTCATATCGCTCCGAAGCGTGACGCCGCTGCAGAATTGCAGTCGGTGCTGCATGCGATGCGCGCAGAGATTGGGGGATGGGGGCTGAACGCCGTGCTGTTCTGGCTGCTCTCTCGATGGATCGGGCGCTGGATCGGCCAAATCGCTGCGCAGTTCGAGCGGATGGTGCAGATGATGCGGGCCGGCCATGTGTGGCCGGAGCCGAAACGGGCGGTTGCTCCGCACCAACCCTCGGCCAGCCTGTCTCGCCCTGCCGCACCAACTGCGTGCCGGTCCGGCTGGCTGGAGCGGGTGACGAATTGGCTGGAGGACGGGGGCGGATCGCCGACGCCGGAGCGGCGTGTGTCATGGCCAGCCTCGCGACAGGCGACGCGGACCGCGCAGCCCGTGTGCCGGGTGCTCACGGCTGAGCCGTCGACATCAATGACTGCGCGCGCAGAGTTCGATCCAAGCATGCGCGAGCTTGCGCCGCATTCGGTGGCAGTTCGCATGCCATTGCCATGCGGCGTTCGCATCCGGGTGCCGTGGCAGCGCTCTGCAAAATTTGCCTGGAGGACGCCCTGCGAAGCTGTGACCTAATTGTTCCGGGTAATTATCAATATAGGCGTGCGGCGGGTCGTGGACCAATCACCGTCATTGCGACGAGCCGCAGGCTCCTTGGCAATCCAGGAATCGGTGGGCGGCACTCCTGGATTGCCACGCTTGGCTCGCAATGACGATTGGGAGCGATGACAGGCTGGCGGGCGGGTTTCGTGATCGCGCCAATGCGACTATAACCCGCGCCATGTTCGGACCTTTCGAGCGCCAGGTTGCTGGCCGATACCTTCGCTCCCGCAAGGGCGAGCGGTTTGTCTCCATCATTGCGGTGTTCTCCCTGCTCGGCATCATGCTGGGCGTGGCGACGCTGATCATCGTGATGTCGGTGATGAACGGATTTCGCCATGAATTGCTCGGCAAGATCCTCGGGCTGAATGGCGATCTCGGTATCTATTCCACGGTGGGCGGCATCGCGGGCTATGACGATTTGTCCGCCAAAATCCGCCTCGTCCCTGGCATCACCGCCGCAACCCCGGTGGTGGATCGCCCGGCAGGATTGAAGCCGGAGCGTGGCGGGAATTACAGCGCGGGGCTGGTGCGCGGCATTTCCCAGGCGGATCTGCGCGGACTCAAGCTGGTTTCGGGCAATATTCTCGACGGCTCGCTCGACAAATTCGTGGGCGACGACGCCATCGTCATCGGCGTCGGGCTGGCCAATCGGACCGGGCTGCGGGTGGGGGACCGGCTGCAGATCTACGCACCGGACATGACGGCCACCCCGTTCGGCGCGATCCCGCGCGGGCGGAGTTACACGATTGTCGCGGTGTTCCAGGTCGGCTTCAACGAGGCCGATACCAGCTTCATCTTCATGCCACGCGAGGCGGCGCAGATTCTGTTCCGGATGCCGGACATGGTCAGCCAGATCGAGGTGACGACCATCAACCCGGATCGCGCCACCGAGTTCGGCCGCGATATCCGGCGGGCGTTGGGCGATGTGCCGGTGCGGGTGGTGGATTGGACGCAGAACAACAACGCCTTCTTCGCCGCCGTCGAGGTGGAGCGCAATGTGATGTTCCTGATCCTGACGCTGATCATCATCGTGGCCGCCTTCAACATCATCTCGTCGCTGATCATGCTGGTGAAGGACAAGACGCGCGATATTGCGGTGCTGCGCACGCTGGGGGCGTCATCGGGCGCGATTTTGCGGATTTTCCTGATGTGCGGGGCGTTTGTCGGCGTGTCGGGGACGGTGGCGGGCACACTGCTCGGGGTGGTGTTCTGCGAGAATATCGAGAGCATCCGTCATGTGATCGAGGGGCTGTCGGGCACCAATCTGTTCAACCCGGAGGTCTATTTCCTCTCGCGTCTGCCCGCCGTGTTGGAGTGGAGCGAGGTGGCGCAGGTGGTGAGCTTGGCGATTGGCATCTCGCTGCTGGCGACGATCTATCCGAGTTGGCGGGCGGCGAAGACCGATCCGGTGGAGGCGCTGCGCAATGAGTGAACCGCTCGAACTGCGCGGCGTGGTGCGCACGTACCGCTCGGCGGCGGGAGATCTGCCGGTGTTGAAGGGTGTTGATCTGGTGCTGCGGCCGGGGGAGATCACCGCGTTGGTGGCGCCTTCCGGGGCGGGCAAGTCGACATTGCTGCATCTGGCCGGGCTTTTGGAAATGCCGGATGGCGGGCAGGTGCTGGTGGATGGCGTCGATGCGGGTGGCCTCGCCGATGGGCCGCGCACGGCGATCCGCCGGGATCGGATTGGGTTTGTCTATCAGTTCCACCATTTGCTGCCGGAATTCTCCGCGGTGGAGAACGTGGCGATGCCGCTGGTGATCGCGGGTGTGTCGCGGCGCGAAGCCGAGGCGCGGGCGATGGTGTTGTTGAGCGGGTTCGGGCTGTCGGCGCGGGCCGGGCATTTTCCCGGCAAGCTGTCGGGTGGTGAGCAGCAGCGCGTGGCGATCGCGCGGGCGCTGGCGAACAAGCCCGGGGTTCTGTTGGCCGATGAGCCGACGGGCAATCTCGATGTGGCGACGGCCGATCTGGTGTTCGGCGAGTTGTTGCAGATGGTGCGGACCCAAGGGGTGGCGGCGTTGATCGCGACGCACAATCCGGATCTGGCGGCGCGGATGGATCGGCGGGTGACGATCCGGGATGGGGTTCTGGTGGCGATTTAGACGATACGCCACTGCGTGTTGTGATGCTTCACGCAATGAAAGTGACCAACGCAAACACGGCGGCTCCAATGCGTTGGAGCCGCCGCGGATTGATCGCCGCAAAGTCGGCGTTGTTACGCCTTGATCAGCACGGCCTTGACGCTGTCATCGACGCTGTCGAGGAACTGGTGGAAGTTCTTCTCGAACATGCCGACCAGCTTGTGCGCCTGCGCATCATAGGCCGCCTTGTCGGCCCAGGCTTCGCGCGGGTCGAGCACTTCGGCGGGGATGCCGGGGACGGCGGTCGGGATCGACAGGCCGAAGAAGCGCTCGGTCTTGTATTCGACCTTGGCCAGCGAACCATCGAGGGCCGCGTTGATCAGCGCGCGGGTGTGCTTGATCGACATCCGCGAGCCGGTGCCATAAGCGCCGCCCGACCAGCCGGTGTTCACCAGCCAGCAATCGGCCCCGTATTTCTTGATCATCTCGGCGAGCATCTTGCCATACAGCGTCGGATGACGCGGCAGGAACGGGGCGCCGAAACAGGCGGAGAACGACGGCTGCGGCTCGGAGCCGAGACCCTTCTCGGTGCCCGCCACCAGCGCGGTGTAGCCCGAGAGGAAGTGATACATCGCTTGCGCTTCGGACAGCTTGGCAATCGGCGGCAACACGCCGAACGCGTCGCAGGCCAGCATCACCACGTTCTTCGGAATCCCGCCGCGACCGCTGGGGATGAAGTTCGGGATGAACTCGACCGGGTAGCAGGAGCGGGTGTTCTCGGTGTAGCGCTGGTCGGTGAGATCCAGACGGCCACGCTTGTCGGCCACCACGTTCTCCAGCACCGCGCCAAAGCGATGCGACGCCGCCCAGATTTCCGGCTCGGCGGTCTTGGAGAGATCGATCACCTTCGCGTAGCAGCCACCCTCGAAGTTGAACACGCCGGTGTCCGACCAGCCATGCTCGTCATCGCCGATCAGCGGACGCAGCGGGTCGGAGGACAGCGTGGTCTTGCCGGTGCCGGACAGGCCGAAGAACAGGGCTACGTCGCCGTCCTTGCCGACATTGGCCGAGCAATGCATCGGGAAGACGCCCTTGGCCGGGAGCAGCCAGTTCATCACGGTGAAGATCGATTTCTTGATCTCACCCGCATATTCGGTGCCAGCGACGACGATCATCCGCTCGGTGAAGGAGAGCATAACGGCGGTGCTGGTGCGGCAGCCATCGATGGCCGGATCGGCTTCGAATTTCGGCGCGTGCAGGATGGTGAAATCCGGCTCGAACCCGATCAGTTCTTCCTCGGTCGGGCGGATGAACATGTTGCGGGCGAACAGCGAGTTCCACGCCGCGTCGGTGACCATGCGCACCTTGATGCGATGCGCCGGATCGGCACCGGCATACAGGTCCTGAACAAACAATTCCTGGCCCTGAAGATAAGCCTGGACCCGGTTTTTGAAGATGTTGAAATGCTCTGGCGAGATCGGCTGATTGACCTTGCCCCAATCCACCTCGTTCTCCACCGCCGGTTCGCGGACAACGAACTTGTCTTTCACCGAACGACCGGTGTGCACGCCGGTGATGGCGATGAATGCGCCGTCCTCGGAGAGTTGGCCCTCGTTCTTGCGAATCGCGTGCGGGATGAGCTCCGACGCCGTCAGATTGGCGTGGACCTTCGACGGATGCGTGTGATGCACTCCGGTCCCGGCCAGC
>CAITEF010000639.1 GCA_903891315.1 uncultured Rhodospirillales bacterium
GGACATCGCGCGCGCATTGCCGGGCAGCGAGCGCCTGACCGTCATCACCGGGGCGGAGCGTCCGCCGGGTTGGGCGGGCAAGCTTTGGGCGGTCAGCCAAGGTGTCGCCGCCTCGGATGAGGAACTCGTGCTGCTCACCGACGCCGACATCACCCACGACCCGCGCCATCTCGCAACGTTGGTCGCCAAGCTGAAGAGCGCGCATCTGGAGATGGTCAGCGAGATGGTGACGCTGCGCTGTGTGGATTTCGCCGAGCGCGCGCTGATCCCGGCTTTCGTCTATTTCTTCGCCCTGCTCTTCCCGTTCAACCGGGTGAATGACCCGACGAGCAGCGTGGCCGGGGCGGCTGGCGGTACCGTGCTGATCCGCCGTCGGGCGCTGGCGCGGATTGGCGGGATCGAGGCGATCAAGGGTGAGTTGATCGATGATTGCGCGCTGGCCGCGCGCGTGAAGCGGGGCGGGCGGATCTGGCTCGGCCATTCGATGCTCGCCCGCTCGATCCGCCCCTATCCGCATTGGCGCGACGTGTGGAAGATGATCGCGCGCTCGGCCTATGTGCAGTTGAAGCTTTCACCGTTGTATCTGGTGGGCTCCACGCTCGGCATGGCGCTGCTGTTTTTGGTGCCGGTGATCTCCGCACTCTACGGACATCACCCGGTCGGCTGGCTCACTTGGGCGATCATCACTGCGACTTTTGTACCGACATTGCGGCGTTTCGGCCTTTCGCTTGCATGGGCACCCCTGTTGCCCGCAATTGCGTTGTTCTACATGGCAGCCACCATCGGCTCGGCGCTCAACCACCATCGTGGACGTGGCGTGGTGTGGAAGAATCGGGCCTATACGGAGACAGCATCGTGAGTGCCACCATCGCCGACGTCGAAAACTGGTCCGGCAAGGATCGCGGGGATGAGAATTTCCCGGTCGGCGTGATCGTCTCCAAGCGGCTGCGCGGGCATGTGCATGCGTTCTACAGTTTCGCCCGCAATGCCGACGACATCGCCGACAGCGCCTCGTTGCTGCCGGACGACAAAATCGCCCGGCTCGACATCATGGAAGACGTGCTGCTCGGCCGTCGCGATGCCGGATCGCCGAGCGCGCTGGCGCTGCGTCAGAGCTTGGCTGAGACCGGAGTTACCTCCGATCACGCCTGCGAATTGCTGATCGCCTTCCGCCGCGATGCCACCAAGGATCGCTACGAAAGCTGGGACGAGCTTTACGATTACTGTCGCTATTCCGCGATGCCGGTCGGTCGTCACGTGCTCGACCTTCACGGCGAAAGCCGCGACACCTGGGCGGCATCGGACGCGCTCTGCGCGAGCCTGCAAGTGCTCAACCACCTGCAGGACTGCCAAAAGGATCTCAAAGCCCTCAACCGTTGCTACATCCCGCGCCAGCTGATGAACGCCTATCGGACCTCGATTGTCGATGTCGGTGGCCTTGCGGAATCGCAGGGACTGCGCCGCTGTTTCAACGCGATTCTCGACCAGTGCGACCTGCTCAACGACGCAGCCAGCATGCTGCCGGGCGGGGTGAAGGATCGCCGACTGCGGGTGGAGACTGCGATCATCTCCGGTCTCGCCCGCCGTCTGACCGAGCGGCTGCGCTCCGGCGACCC
>CAITEF010000640.1 GCA_903891315.1 uncultured Rhodospirillales bacterium
CAAGGTGGCGAACTGACAATTGCGCCCGGTGCCTATGACGCCATCACCGCGCGGGTGATCGATCAGGCGGGTTTTCCGGCGGTCTATATGACCGGCGCAGGCACCGCCGCCACGCTGGGCTTTCCCGATTTCGGGCTGATCACGATGACCGAGATGGTGGACAACGCGGCGCGCATCGCCCGGTCGATCTCGGTGCCGCTGATCGCCGACGCCGACACCGGCTACGGCAATGAACTCAACGTGGTACGAACCGTGCAGGAGCATATCCGCGCGGGCACCTCGGCCATTCACATCGAGGATCAGGTGAGCCCGAAGAAATGCGGCCATCTGGATGACAAGCAGATCGTCCCGCTGGAGGACTGGATCGCCAAGATCCGTGCCGCCGTCGCCGCCAAGTCCGACCCGGATTTCCTGGTGATCGCACGCACCGACAGCCGCGCGATGGCGGGGTTTGACGAGGCGGTGGCACGCAGCCGGGCGGCACTCGCGGCGGGGGCGGATATGGTGTTCCTCGAAGCGCCGCAGACGATGGAGGAAGTCGCCGCGGTGCCTGGTCTTGTCGGTGGGCCGTGCCTGCTGAACGTGGTGGTGGGCGGCAAGACGCCCGCGATTGATCTGCGGGATGCGCAGGCGATGGGCTACAAGCTCGCGATTGTGCCGGGGATGCTGTTCAAGACGGTGATCACTTCCTGCGACGCGGCATTGGCCGAGCTGAAATCGAGCATGCAGCACCCGCCGATTGCCGGGAACATGACGGTGCGGCAGACTTTCCAGCGAATGGGCGCGGATGAATGGGATGCGCTGCGCACCCGGTTCCGTGATGATCAGACCACAAAAGCGGCGGCGGAATAGAACATGGCGCGCACACTTTTCGACAAAATCTGGGATGCCCACACGATCCTCGTCCGCGCCGACGGGGCGATCTTGCTCCATGTGGGTCGGCATCTGATCCATGACGGCTCGCGGGCCGGGTTCACCTCATTGAAGGAGAAGGGCCTGAAGCTGCGCCACCCGGAGCGGACCTTCGCCACGCCCGACCATTACGTCTCCACCCATGCGGGCACGCTGGAGGCGATTGATGTGCCATATCGGCGCGAGATGGTCTCGGCACTGAGCGAGAATTCCCGCGAATACGGGGTCAATCTGTTCGATCTCGGCGATGTGCGGCAGGGCATTGTGCATGTGATCGGGCCTGAACAGGGCATCACCCTGCCCGGCCTGCTGATGGTCTGCGGTGACAGCCACACGGCAACCCACGGCGCACTTGGCGCCTTGGCATTCGGGATCGGGGCGTCGGAAGTCTCGCACGTGCTGGCCACGCAAACGCTGTGGCAGAGCAGCCGCCCGAAGAGCATGCGGATCACGGTGGACGGCTCGCTCGGGCTGGGGGTGACGGCGAAGGATGTGATCCTGGCGATCATCGCCAAGATCTCGGCAGCGGGCGGCACCGGGCATGTGATCGAATATGCGGGCTCGGTGTTCCGCGACATGTCGATGGAAGGCCGGATGACGGTCTGCAACATGTCCATCGAGGCCGGCGCGCGGGCGGGTATGGTGGCCCCTGATGAGAAGACGTTCGAATATCTGAAGGGCCGCCCCTTCGCGCCGAAAGGGGCGGATTGGGACCGTGCCGTTGCCTATTGGCGCGGTCTGGTCTCGGCGCCGGATGCGGTGTTCGACGCGGAAGTGCATTTGGATGGTGCCGAGATCACGCCAATGGCGACCTGGGGCACATCGCCTGAGCAGGCAGCGCCGGTGGGTGGCGTTATCCCCGATCCGGCGGCGGCACCCGATGCCGAGCGGCGTGGGTCGTTGGAGCGGGCGCTGGCTTATATGGGCCTCAAGGCGGGGATGAAGATCTCCGAGATCCCGATTGACCGCGTCTTCATCGGCTCCTGCACCAATTCCCGCATCGAGGATCTGCGCGAGGCCGCCGCCGTGCTGAAGGGGCGCAAGGCGGTTATTCCGGCTTTGGTCTCGGCGGGCTCTGGGCTGGTGAAGCTCCAGGCCGAGGCCGAGGGGCTGGATGCGATCTTCCGCGAGGCCGGGTTCCGCTGGGGCGAGCCGGGTTGCTCGATGTGCGTGGGGATGAACGGCGACACGGTCGAGCCCGGCCAGCATTGCGCGTCGACCTCCAACCGCAATTTCGTCGGCCGTCAGGGCCGTGGGGCACGGACGCATCTGGTCAGCCCGGCGATGGCGGCGGCGGCGGCGGTGACCGGGCGCATCACCGATGTGCGCGAATTGATGCAGGGAGCAATCTGATGCGCAAATTTGAGAAGCTGGAAGCCGTCGCCGCACCGATGGACATGCCAAACGTCGACACCGACCAGATCATCCCGGCGCGCTTCCTGTATCGCTCACGGGCGGACGGGTTCGGCGCGTTGCTGTTCACCGACATTCGCAGCGAGACGGATGGGACGAAGAAGCCGGATTTCGTGTTGAACAAACCCACCTATGCGGGCGCGCAAATTCTGGTGGGGGATCGCAATTTCGGCTGTGGATCCTCTCGTGAGCATGCGGTGTGGGCGCTGGAAGATGCCGGGTTCCGCGTGGTGATCGCACCGAGCTTTGGCGATATTTTCTACAACAACAGTTTCAAGAACGGCTTTCTGCCGATTGTGCTGCCGGAGGCGCGTTGCAACGAGTTGCGCGCGGCGTTGGGGCGCAATCCGGGGGCGAAGCTGGTGGTGGATCTGGCGGCGCAGACGGTCACCGGCCCAATTGGGGTGAATGACGGGTATGGCGAGGATCGGTTCGAGATTGATCCGTTCCGCAAGGAGATGCTGATTGCGGGGATGGACGATATCACGTTCACGCTGAGCCAGGGGGAGAAGATCGGCTCGTTCGAGGATCGGTATAAGGCGGCGATGCCGTGGGTTTGAATGGGAACGTAGCCCGCATGAGCGGAGCGTAATGCGGGATGGGTAACAACGCGATGTCCCGCAACATCCCCGCATAGCGCTGCGCTTTTGCGGGCTACGGTGAAGGGGCAGAGCGGCGGACGACGCTGCGCTCGTCCGCCCTACTCAATGCCCCCAACCTCGTCATTGCGGGCGGAGCGTGGCAATCCAGGAGGCGTAGGCTCTGGCTTGGGATGACTGGGTTGCCACGTCGCTTCGCGCCTCGCAATGACGGTTCATTTCGATCTTCGGCCTTGGGTTTGACGGGGTGACACACCAACTCCCTGGTCAGCGCTGTTCGCGGCGAACGGCCCGCAGGCTGATCGAGCAAAAGGAACCTGACCATGACCGAGACCCTCTCCGAACAGCTTGAGGCCTATCGCGCCGGTTGGCGGGTGCGTGTGCCGCTCGACCGGCAGGCAGCGATGGACGCGCATGTGGCGGAACTGGCGGCGGGCGGCATTGGCAAGACGGCCAAACAGGTGGGAGACCTCGCCCCCGCGATCAAACTGCCGGATCAACATGGCAACGCATTCGACGTGGCGAGCCTGATTGCCAAGGGCCCGGTTGTTGTCACCTTTTATCGCGGCGGCTGGTGCCCGTTCTGCAACATGGAGCTGAAGGCTTACCAAAACGTGCTGCCGCGCCTCGTCGCGGCGGGTGCCAGCTTGGTTGCGATCAGCCCGGAGACGCCGGATCATGTAACCGACACGGCTGCCAAGAACGAACTGAGTTTCCCGGTCCTCAGTGATGTCGGCCAGACTGTGGCCAAGGCGTTTGGGATTCATTACGCGTTCACCAAGGAACTTCGCGGCGTGTATGACGGCTTCAAGCTCGATATTCCGGGCCGCAACGGGGCGGTGGATGATTGGTCGCTGCCTTTGTCGGCGACCTATGTGATCGGCGCGGATGGCAAGATCCTGTTCGCCGACACCCGCACCGATTACCGCGAGCGGACCGATCCCGAGGACGTGTTGCGGGTGTTGGAGCATCGCGCTGCGGCGGAGTGATTTGGGTCCCGTCATTGCAGGCCCCGCGGGGCCGTGGCAATCCATTGATGGCAAAGGCCACTCTCTTCGCCATCAATGGATCGCGACGCTGCGCTCGCGATGACGGGTTGGGGAGGCGGAGTGAGCGGCGCGCTGCCGACGTCTCATCCGTCATCAACTCACTTGTATCGTTTGCGCGATGCGTGCGTCCCTGAGCTTTGCGTTGGCGATGACGATGAGTTTTCGCATGATTGCGGTGATGGCGACGATGGGTTTTTTCCCGCGC
>CAITEF010000641.1 GCA_903891315.1 uncultured Rhodospirillales bacterium
TGACGGCGCAGGGTGGTGCGACCGGCAAGGCCATGGTCCCTGCGCGTCAGCCTGCCCAGGGCATTGAGGCGGCACCGGGAAGCTATGTGGCCGTCAAAGCCACGTGAGGCTTAATTGATGTCTTGCGGGTATTGCTGGGCATTGAGACCCTGCGCGACGGTGCGCAGGGCGTAGCCGATCTCGGTCAGGTCCGGCAAATTGCGCAGCCGTTCCAGGCTCGCGGGCGCGCCAAGGCTGAAGACCGGATTGGCCAGAGCAGCCATCAGCGCGGCATCATTGGACGTCTGACTGACCGCGAGCAATGCATCGACAATTGCTTGGGATTTGGCGGTCGGTTGGATGCCAAGCGCCTGTCTGCCGTCGCGTCGTGCTATCATCAATTGAGCGCCGGCCAGGCCACCGATCCCGTCCCAACGGCCACTGACCTGCAATGCGCCAGTGACGTATTCCAGCGCCGCGAACCCGCGCGCGCGGGCCTGTGGGCTGGCCGGAACCTCGCCACCAGCGCCGAACATCCGATAGGTTTCTTGCAAAGCGGCGTCATCCGGATCTGCCGGATAAAAACCTGCTGGCAACCGGGCGTAATCCACCATTCCCGCCGTCGCGCAACCGAAAAGAGCCAAAGCAAGTGCCATTGTGGTGACGAACCGAGGCATGAAGCTCCCTCCAATTTGGCTGAAGTCACAATCTTGCGGTCATCCGACCTTATAACGCTGCGCCAATTCCGCATAATGGATTGCGTTGTGGTCAAACCGCAGGCGTTCTTCGTCGCTCAGCACCCGCGCCAGCTTGGCCGGAGCCCCCGTCCACAGCTCATTGCGACCGATGACCTTGCCCGGCGTGAGCAGGCCATTGGCACCGATCACGCCGCCTTCCTCGATCACCGCCCCATCCAACACCGTCGCCCCCATGCCGACGAAGGCGCGATCATGTAGGGTGCAGGCATGGACGATGGCGGCGTGGCCGATGGTGACGTCGTTGCCGATCAGCGCGGGCAGTGTCCCGGCTGCGACATGGACGATGGTGCCGTCCTGCACATTCGCCCTCGCACCGACGCGGATGAAGTTGGTGTCACCGCGCAGGACACAGTGATACCAGATGCTGGCCCCCTCCCCTACCTCGACATCGCCGATCAGGATCGCGGTCTCGGCGATGAAGGCGGTGGGGTGAACGCGCGGGTATTTGCCTTCGAACGGCCGAAACCGACGATCAGCCATTGTCGGCTTCGATGCCCATCATCAGTTTGAGGTTCTGCACCGCCGCCCCCGACGCACCCTTGCCAAGATTGTCCAGGCGCGCCACCAGCACCGCCTGACCATGCCCGTCATTGCCGTAGACCCGCAATTCCAGCGTGTCGGTGTTGTTGAGCGCTTCCGGCTCGATCTTCCCGTTCGCGGTCGGCGGCACGACATGCACGAGCTTGCTGCCTGCGTAATAGGCCTCAAGAATGCCGTGCAGCTTGTCGGTGGAGGTGCCACCGTTGAGCAGATCGTAATGCAGCGGGATCGAGACGAGCATGCCCTGACGGTAATGCCCGACGCTGGGTGCGAAAATCGGACGCCGCACCAGCTTGGAATAAAGCTGCAGTTCTGGCAGATGCTTGTGTTCCAGGCCGAGCCCGTAAAGCTCGAAGGCGGGGCCGCCCTGGGCCTCATGATCGGCGATCATCGACTTGCCACCGCCGGAATACCCGCTGACGACGTTGACGGTGACCGGATAATCAGCAGGCAACACCCCAGCCTCGATCAACGGGCGCAGCAGTGCGATGCCGCCGGTCGGGTAGCAGCCAGGGACCGCAACGCGGCGGGAATTGGCGATCTTTTCGGCCTGACCGGGCTGCAATTCGGCGAAACCATAGACCCAGGCATTGTGAGTCCGGTGCGCGGTGCTGGCATCGAGCAGTTTGGGGCCGGTGGAGCCCAGGCTGTCGGCGAGCGCGGTGCTCTCCTTGGCGGCATCATCCGGCAGGCAGAGCACAACCAGATCGACAGCGCGCATCACATCGCGCCGCGCAGCCGGGTCCTTGCGGGTGGCGTCGGGCAGTGAGACGACCTCGACCGACGGGACGAGGCGCAGACGTTCGCGGATGCCAAGGCCGGTGGTGCCGGCTTCGCCATCAATGAACACGCGCGCAACATTGGTCATGTCAGTCACTCCGTTGTCCCGGTCCTGCATTCAGCCTGCTTTGGCCTGAGATACCAGAGACGAAAACGCGCGGCTGGTTCGAAAAATCCGGTCATGGAAGCTTGCTTGCCGAGGCTGGCCGGTGGATCTTCCTGCTCGACGCGCGAGAGTGACTCGAGTGCGACGCTGGGAATTGGGAGACCGACATGGACGTGCGCGCCGCTGTGGCTTGGGCCGCCAATCAGCCTTTGACCATCGAGACCGTTCATCTCGAAGGCCCCAAGGCCGGCGAGGTTTTGGTAGAAGTGATGGCCACCGGCATCTGCCACACCGATGCCTACACGCTGTCGGGCCTTGATTCCGAAGGGCTGTTCCCGGCGATTCTGGGCCATGAGGGCGCGGGGATTGTGCGCGAGATCGGCGCGGGCGTGACGAGCGTGAAGCCAGGCGATCACGTCATCCCGCTCTACACGCCGGAGTGTCGCCAGTGCAAAACCTGCCTGTCGCAGCGCTCCAATCTCTGCACGTCGATCCGTGCGACCCAGGGCAAGGGCGTGATGCCGGATGGCACGTCGCGGTTTTCCTGCGAGAAGGTCAGCAACGCCCCGGTGTTCCACTATATGGGCTGCTCGACCTTCGCCAATTTCACCGTGCTGCCGGAGATTGCGGTGGCGAAAGTTCGTGAAGACGCACCGTTCGACAAGATTTGTTATATCGGCTGCGGAGTGACGACCGGGATCGGTGCGGTGATCTACACCGCCAAGGTCTGGCCCGGCGCCAATGTGGCGGTGTTCGGCCTCGGTGGGATTGGGCTGAATGTGATCCAGGGGGCCCGCATGGTGGGTGCTGACCGGATCATCGGCATCGACATCAATCCGGCGAAACAAGAGATCGCGCGCAAATTCGGCATGACGCATTTCATCAATCCGAACGAGATCGGCGCGGACAAGGTGGTCCAGGCGGTGCAGGACCTGACCGGCGGCGGGGCGGATTTCAGCTTCGACTGCACCGGCAATGTGACGGTGATGCGTCAGGCGTTGGAATGCTGCCATCGCGGCTGGGGTGAGAGCATCGTGATCGGCGTGGCACCCTCCGGTGCGGAGATCGCCACGCGCCCGTTCCAGCTGGTGACCGGACGGGTCTGGAAAGGCTCGGCCTTCGGCGGTGCGCGGGGGCGGACGGATGTGCCGAAGATTGTCGACTGGTATATGGAGGGGAAGATCAATATCGACGATCTGATCACACATACGATGCCGCTGGACGACATCAACCATGGCTTCGAACTGATGCACGAAGGCAGCTCGATCCGCTCGGTGGTGATCTACTGACCGGGGGAATGGTGCCGGATGCAGGATTTGAACCCGCGACCTTCGGTTTACAAAACCGCTGCACTACCACTGTGCTAATCCGGCCCCAGAGCCGGTTTCTAGCCGCGTTGGGTGTGGTCGTGCAACCGCTGGCACCACACCACCGATGCAAAAGCCGGTGATGCCGCAAGCAGATCAGGCTTGCGGCCCTCGATGAGCGCGGGCAGCAGCTTCAGCGGGCCGGCATGGGCGACGATGACAGTGTCAGCGGACAGTTCGGCGGCGACGGCTGTGACCCGGGCGATCAGGGAGGCACCGGTCTCGCCGCCGGGCGGCGCGAAGGCGATCGGGTCGGCCGCCCAGCGATCCATCGCCTCCCGTGGTAACGCGTCCCAGCGCTGGCCTTCCCAATCGCCGAAATTCAATTCGAGCAGCCGCTCATCATAGACCGGCGACACCCCGGCGAATTCGGCGACGGCAGAGGCGAGTTTGCGGCACCGTCTGGCAGGGCTGGCGATGACGGCTTTGGGCTCGAAATCCCGCAAATCCCACAACGTCATATCGGCCGAAAACCCGGGCGCGATCCCGATATCGAGGCGTCCGTAGCAGATGCCCTTGCCGATGGCGGGCTTCGGATGGCGAATCAGCGCGACCCGCATCTGAGCCTCAATGCGCGCGTTGCCCGATGACGGCCAGACGCAGCTTGGTCGACAGCCAGTCGATGGCGGAGACCACAATCAGCATCAGAACGATGATGAACGAAACTTGCTGCCATTCGACGGTACGTATCATCTCGGAGAGGTGCAGGCCAATGCCGCCAGCGCCGACGATGCCGATGATGGTCGCCGAGCGGGTGTTGCTCTCGAAGTAATAAAGCATCTGGCTCAGGATCACCGGCAGCACTTGCGGCAGAATGCCATAGCGCACAGCCATGAGTTCCGACCCGCCTGCGGCGATCACGCCCTCGACCGGTCTCCGGTCGGCGGTTTCGATGGCTTCGGAGAACAGCTTGGCGAACGCGCCGAAATCCGCGCACATCATCGCCATCACACCAGCGAACGGGCCAAGGCCCACCACGTTGATCCAGATCAGCGCCCAGATCAGGATGTCCACGCCGCGCATCGTGTCGAAGAGGCGGCGGCTGACAACATGCACCAGCCAGTTCGGCATCACGTTCTTCGCGGCCAGAAATCCGAAAGGAAATGCCAAGATCGCAGCCCCCAGCGTGCCGAGGAAGGCAATACCGACGGTCTCAACCATCGCATTTATATAGAGCAATGCGCGGGACCAGGTTTCCGGATTGGGCGGCAGCATGACGCCCAAAATCACCCAGAGTTGGTCACCGCCATTAATGATTTTCTCAAAGCTGAAGCCGAGTTCCCAAAGTCCAAGACAGAACAGGATGATCATCGTGGTCACGACCAGCACAGGGCCGATCAACCCCCGCCAGACCGGACGCAAAATCGTGGCATGCCGCTGATTGATCTCCTCGCGCTGGGCGAGGAACGTGTTCTGCAACCCAGTGCCGCTCATGTCCGCACCTGCGCGCCAATGAGACGATGCCGCGCCAGTTCGGTGAGATAATCGATCAGCATCACGGTGGCGATGATCAGGACCAGGATCGCGCTGACATCCGAATTGTAGAATTTGCGGATCGAGACAATCAACTCATCCCCGATCCCGCCAGCACCGACGAAGCCCATCACGGCAGCGCCGCGCACATTGATCTCGAAGCGGAGCAACGCGTAGCTGAGGAAATTGGACTGAACCTGGGGCAGCACGGCGAAGCGGATGGCCTGCACCCAACTGCCGCCAGAGGCAGTGATGCCCTCCACCGGCTTCATGTCGATGTTTTCGACCACTTCGGAGAACAGCTTGCCGAGGGCACCTGTGGTGTGGATGGCAATCGCCATGACACCAGGGATCGGGCCGAGGCCGAAGGTGTAGACAAAGATCAGGGCGAACACCAAGTCGGGAACGGTGCGGCCGAATTCGAGCAGGCGGCGCATGACGAAGACGACGCGGTGGTCACGCACCAGATTCGAGCAGGCGGTGAAGCACAAGATGAACGCAATCAGCGCGCCAGTCAGCGTGCCGACATAGGCCATGATCAGGGTTTCGCCGAGCAGACGCAGCCATTTGCCCAGACCCCAGAACCATTCAACCGGATCCTCCCAGACGTGCTGTCCGGAATCGAGTTTGAGAGTCCCACCGAGATAATTGGTCAGCGCCCCGATCTTGTTGAACAGAGTGATCGGTCGGACTTCCGCCGACCAAGCGGCGACCAAGATGAGCACCACGACCAGCGCCGCGCCCTGCAGCGTTCGCAAACGCCGCGCGTCTACCGCGCGGGCGTAGCCCGACAGCAATTCTGCCATCCTGGCGGTTTCGGTGTTGGTGACGGTTTTGGCCACGACATCCTCGCGACGAACAGATGTGCCGAAGAAGAAAATGGCCGGGGCGTCGCTCCCCGGCCATCATCAGCGTTGTGATTAGGCCTTGCGCAGGCTGTCGACGAACTTCACCAGCTTGACGGTGTCGTCGTAGTCCTTCGTGGTCATTTCCTTGAAGCCGAGCTTCTTGCCGTCGGACAGGCGGGCGAATTCGGCCTTGGCCTTCACCGGGGCTTCCAAGAATGCCTTCTTGATCGCGGCCTTGAGGTCTGCCGGGAGGCTCGCCAGTAGCGCGTAGGGGCCGTTGAGGATCGACGGCGAGGTCTTGATGATGCGGAAATCCGAATATTTCAGCGGGCTGCCGTCCTTCTTCTTCAGCATCCCCTTGGTGATCATCTGCACGACGGTATTGTCGTCAGCCGAGGTCCACTGATTTGCGCAAACGTCAACCTCGCCCTGGGCGAGCGCGATCACCGCGTTTTCGTGGCTGCCGGTGAAGACCACCTTACCGAAATAGCTGTCCGGCTTGATGCCCATTTCGTTGAACACGAAGCGCGGCATGTTGTTGCCCGAGGTGGAGTTCGGGTCGACCAGGCCAAGATTCTTGCCCTTCAGGTCTTCGACCTTCTGATACGGGCTGGAGGCCAGCACGTAGAGCACCGAATAGTAGCCAGTGGTGTGGTCAGCGTTCTCGTCGGTCAAAATCGCGTCGGTCTGCACGCCGATGATGCGGGCGCGGGCGAAGGAGGCAGCGCCGTAGTTGGCGATCTGCACATTGCCCGAGCGCTGACCTTCGATGACGGCCGCGTAGTCATTGGCGACGCGCAGCTTCACTTCGGTGTTCAGTTCCTTGGAGAGATACGCCAGGAACGGGGACCAACGGTCGGTCACGCCAGCGGCGTTCTCGGCCGGAACGATGGCGAAGGTCAGTTCCGGATAAGCGGACTTCCAGCTCTGTGCGAAGGCCGGGGCGGCCAGCAGGGTGCTGGAAGCCGCGAGCAGCGAGCGACGTGTGATCATTGGTTTTCTCCTAGTCTGATTATGTCAGGGGTCTGATTCGATCAGGCGTTGACCGGAGCCGGAGCATGCGTGGCATCCATCACCTCGCCGGCTTCCAGTCCGTAAAGTTCGCGGGCTACGTCGTCGGTCAGTTTTGCGGGCACGTCATCGAACACCACCCGCCCCTGCGCCATGCCCACCAACCGATCGCAATAGGCGTGGGCGAGATCGAGTGAGTGCAGATTGCAGAGAATGGTAATGCCGAATTCGCGATTGATGCGTTGCAGCGCGTCCATCACGATCTTGGTGTTGCGCGGATCGAGCGAGGCGATCGGCTCGTCGGCAAGAATGATTTCGGGCTCCTGCACCAGGGCACGGCAGATCGCCACGCGCTGTTGCTGGCCGCCGGAAAGTTGATCGGCACGCTGCACCGCGAGGCTGGCGATATCGAATTGTTCAAGTGCTGCAAGCGCGATCACCCGGTCTTCGTGCGACCACAGACGGAACATCGCCCGCCACCACGGCATGTGACCGAGGCGACCCATCAGCACGTTGGTCAGCACATCGACGCGGCCGACGAGGTTGAATTGCTGGAAGATCATCGCGCAGCGCATGCGCCAGCTGCGAAGCTCGCGGCCTTTGAGCACGGTGACCTTGATGCCGTTGTATTCGATCTCGCCAGAGGACGGGTCAACAAGCCGGTTGATCATCCGCAGCAGAGTCGATTTCCCGGCACCGGACCGACCGATGACGCCGACAAAACTGCCAGCAGCGATGTCCAATGTGATGTCCTTGGCCGCGAAGCGGTCGCCATAGGCACGGGAGAGGCTGGAAATGCGCAGCATGAAATCCCTTTCTCTGAGCGGGGGCTTACACCGCCGACCATGACAAAAGCGTGTAAGTTTTGTGCAAGATAAATGACGATCCACCGGATGCGGATCGCACACCCCGCTCTCCCTGTGACGCAATGCAGCATAGCCGGGCTGGCGTCATTCAATCGTGGACGTCACGAGAGTGACTTGTGTAAAGGATCGCCTTCACTGCATTGCCAGATGGTCTCCGCCGCTGCGGAAAGCCCGGGCTGTGCCTGACCGGTTCCTGATCCATGAGCTTTGCTGCTTCCCACCCCGCCCTGGCGCGTGCCCTGCTCGCGCGCGAATACACCGAACCGACCGAGGTGCAGCGCGCCGTGCTGGCCGCTGCCGATGGTGGCCAGGATTTGCTGGTGTCGGCACAGACCGGCTCGGGCAAGACCGTGGCATACGGTCTGGCGCTCGCGCCGACCTTGCTCGGTGGCGAAGAGACCTTCGAACGCGCACGCCGTCCGCTCACCTTGGTGGTGGCCCCCACGCGCGAATTGGCAATGCAGGTGCAGCGTGAACTCGCGTGGCTCTACGAATACACCGGCGCCAAAGTGATCTGTTGCACCGGCGGGACCGATGCCCGTTTCGAGCAGCGTGCGATTGCCGCTGGTGCCCATATCATCGTCGGCACACCGGGCCGCCTGCGCGACCATGTTGAGCGTGGCAATCTGGATTTCTCCGAACTGCGGGCCGTGGTGCTGGATGAGGCCGATGAGATGCTTGATCTCGGCTTCCGCGAAGACCTCGAATTCCTGCTCGACACGATGCCGGACAGCCGCCGCACATTGCTGTTCTCGGCAACTATTGCTTCGGACATAGCCGCCCTCGCCCGCCGCTTTCAGCGCGACGCGCTGCGCA
>CAITEF010000642.1 GCA_903891315.1 uncultured Rhodospirillales bacterium
CGACCTGGCTGTATTCGAGTTCCACGGGCGTCGAACGGCCGAAGATCGAGACGCTGACTTTGACACGGCCCTTTTCTTCGTCGACTTCCTCGACTGTGCCGTTGAAGCTGGTGAACGGACCATCGGCCACGCGGACCTGCTCGCCGATTTCGAACAGGATCGCCGGACGCGGACGCTCCACACCTTCGGCGGTCTGCTTGAGAATACGGTCGGCCTCGGCCTCGGAGATCGGCGTTGGGCGGGTCTTGGTGCCCAGGAAGCCGGTGACCTTGGGAGTGTCCTTGACCAAATGCCAAGCATCGTCCGTCAGTTCCATCTTCACCAACACGTAGCCGGGGAAGAATTTGCGCTCGGCATTGACCTTCTGGCCACGACGCAGCTCGACGACGTCTTCCGAGGGGACCAGCACCTCATCGATCTGGTCGGCGAGGCCCTTCTGGGCGGCCTGTTCCTTGATCTGCTGGGCGATCTTCTTCTCGAAGCCGGAATAGACGTGAACGACATACCAACGCTTTGCCATGGTTTTGTGCTCCTACTGGCCGATGCCGAAGAGGGCACGCACGCCGATGCCGAACAGCTGGTCGGCCACGAAGAAGAAGATCGCAGCCAGGGCTGCCATCGCCAGCACCAACCCGGTGGTGATCAGCGTCTCCTTGCGGGACGGCCAAGTCACTTTGACCATTTCGGCCCGCACTTCACGGAGGAATTTCGCCGGAGCCGTCAACGCGCCACTCATGGAACCAAGCCTTTCAGAAACCACGCTTTATAGAGACCGATATGAGACGGAAGGCAATGCTGCGCCATTCCGGCTGCCCGCAATGGGGGCAATCGGTGGGTGGCAGGGGCGGAGGGTCTCGAACCCGCAACCTCCGGTTTTGGAGACCGGCGCTCTAGCCAATTGAGCTACGCCCCTATCCATCCGCACGCCCGACCGGCTCGAAACCGGGGTGTGCTGGCGAACAGCCAAGGCGCGCTAAAAAGAATGAGACGCGTGGGAAGTCAAGCGCCGATGACGCAGCCCAGCGAATTTAGGCGGTTTTCACATTGACTGAGGAGGAGACAGGGTGCCGGGAGAACGAAGCCCCCGGTGGAGCGGGTGACGGGAATCGAACCCGCGTAATCAGCTTGGACGGCTGACACTCTACCATTGAGTTACACCCGCGCGCCACGCGGCACGGGCTTCATATTAGCCGATCTTGCGATGGCAGCACAAACATGAAGGCCGAGAAAATGGTGGAAGGGGTTGGATTCGAACCAACGTAGGCGAAGCCAGCGGATTTACAGTCCGCCCCCTTTAGCCGCTCGGGCACCCTTCCGTAGGGGCGGGGGAGTAATCCGATCCGGGGGGAGATGTCAACGAAGGCAGGAGGTCCTGATGCGAAATGTTGAGGATATTTGTCGGCTCAGGTCTTGGCGCGTATAGACAGGTTATGCGCTCCAATACACCTCCTCCCGGCGGACGTGCCGGTGGCAAGAAGCCCTATCGCCCTGGCGGCCCCCGCCCGGCGACCCCGCGTCCGCAAGACGACAAACGTGCGGCAGCGCCGCCGCGTGGTCGTGATGGGGGGCGTGATGCAGGCCGTGACGGAGGGCAAAAGCCCGCCGAGCCTGCCGCTTCCGCCCCGCCACGCCAGTCTGAGCGTCCGGTGCTGACACTTGCCCCGCGCGCCCCGGTTCAGGCCGAGCGGCATGAGGGAGAGCGGCCACAGGGCAAGCGCGCCAATTTCCACAAGGATCGCGCACCGCGCCCCTCCGCCGGACCGCGTCCGGATCCGGACCAGCCGAAGGGCACGCTGTGGCTCTACGGTCTGCATCCGGTGGCGGCAGCGTTGCGCAATCCGCAACGCCGCCTGCGCCGTCTGGTGCTGACGAATGAGGCCGAAGCGGCCCTGAGCGCCATCGTGCCCAAGCCCTGGCCGATTGCGCATGAGACGGTGGATCGCGCGCGGATCGACACCCTGCTTGGCCGCGATGCGGTGCATCAGGGCCTGGCATTGCTGGCCGACCCGCTGGCCTCGCCCTCGCTGCAACAGGCGATGGAGCGGCCCGGCCCGGTGCTGGTGCTCGATCAGGTGAGCGACCCGCGCAATGTGGGGGCGATTTTGCGCTCGGCCCAGGCGTTGGGAGCCTGCTGCGTGATCACCCAGGACCGCAACTCGCCGGACGAAACCGGAGCACTCGCCAAGGCGGCGGCCGGTGCGTTGGAGCGGATTCCTCTGCTGCGTGCGGTCAACATCGCCCGCACGCTGGTCGCGCTGAAGGCGGCCGGATGCTGGACCGTGGGGCTGGATGCCTCCGGTCAGCCGCTGTCAGGCAAGGCCCTGGCGGGCCGCAGGGTGGCGCTGGTGCTGGGCAGCGAGGGCGAAGGCATGCGCAGGCTGACGCGCGAGACCTGCGACGAGCTGGCCGGGATTCCGATGCCCGGTGGCGGTTCTGCCATCGACAGCCTCAATGTTTCGGCAGCCGCCACGGTGGCGCTCTACGAATTGTGCCGCATCTCGTAACCTCGGATTAACCGACTCTGGCTAGTTTGGCGGCGAGGCCCGCGCGAATTCCGCGGCACAATCCGCCAGAACGGCCCCAGCGGGACGCGCCGCCGATGCTGCGAGATCCGAATTTGCGTGACTGGCACGCGCTGTCCGACGATGCCCAGTTGGTGCTCAGCCGTCAGGCGATGCGCCGGGCCGCCGAGACCATCGCGACGCAGGCGGAGTTGCTGGCCGAGGAGATCGAACTCGGCACGCTGCATGATCACGGTGGGGCCGAGGCGCTGCGGCTTCTCGCCGCCGTGGTCCGCGTCGGCGGCGGGGCAGAGTCCAACGGCGTGGTTGGGAACGCCTGATGCAACCAAAGTTTCCGTATACGGAACCCTTGTGACCATTCAGGCGGTATGATTATATCCTCGAAGTAAACCAAGGTTAATGCGGCCGCAAAGAGTCCGCACCGAACACGCACACGGAGGAAACACAGGCTATGGCCATTCGCTGGAAAACCGTCTTCGCCGCCGTTCTGATGGGAAGCACCGCGCTGGCTGGGGCCGCGCAAGCACAGGCGCAGTTCAACAACCTGGTCATCGTTGGTGACAGCCTGTCGGACACCGGCAATATCGGCAAATATGTCGGCGGTTCAGCGGCACTGGCCTTCTTCCCGGCACCCACCGGATACCAGACTGGGTTCCTGCAGCCGCCCTATTACCAGAATCGCTTCTCCAACGGACCGATCTATGCCGACACCCTGGCCACCAAGCTCGGGGCGTCTGGCACCACGACGGATACCGCCGTGGGCGGGGCCTATTCCGGCACCTACACCGGGGGCGCGCCGCTCCAGGTGGGTGCGATTGCGGTGACAGGCACCAATATCGGCGCGGCCCTCTCGGGCACTTTGCCGTCGCTCGAAGGTCAGGTTCTGTCGCTGGCGAGCAATCGTTACGGGTCTCGTGACCTCGCCGTGGTCTATGGCGGTTCGAACGATGCGTTCGCCACGTTGAGCGCGCTGAGCGTTCAGTCCCTGACGCCGCTCCAGCAGACTGCTGCCGTGACCACAGTGGCAAACACGGTGGCGACGAACATCGCCACTGAAGTCAGCCAACTTGCGGCTTTGGGCGTGCGCAATTTTGTGGTGCCGAATATTCCAGCCCTCGGGCTCGCGCCGGCGTTTAACGGCACGCTGGGGGCCAACAATGCCGTCGCCGCCACCAGTGTGAGCGGTGGCATCAATCAGGCGGTGGCGGCAGCGATGGCGACCGTGTCGCGCTCGCTCGGCGTGAACATCACCATCGTCGACACTTCGGCCCTGCTGAGCGACATTGCGGCCAATCCGGCGAAATACGGCTTCACCAACGTGACCAACGAGTGCTTGGCCACCGGCAGTGCCGGCAACATTCCGAATGGTGGCCCGACGGTCTGCGGCTCTCCGAGCACCTATCTGTTCTGGGACACCGTGCATCCGACCACCACCACCCAGCAGATCTTCTCGCAATACGTCGCCTCGATCTTGCAGGGCCCGACCGTGGTCGGCGCGCAGGGCAATATGATTGAACTCGCCACCCAAGGCGGGATCGACGCGGCCCTCGATCATACCGGCGCGCTGCGTCGTTCGGCGTTGTATCCGTCGTCCGATCTCGGCGCGGACGCGATGATGAACGCCGGTGATAAGAAGATCGGCGTTTATCTTTCGGTCACCGGCGGCCAGGGGTCGCGGCAGAATGAGGCCAACGCGCTGGGCTTCCACTACACGCAAAGCCATGCGGTGTTCGGCACCGATGTCTATCTGCTGCCGAACGCCGTTATTGGCATGATGGCGGATTTCGGCTCGTCCAATGCCAAGCTGTCCTCGGGGATGGGCAACGACGTGATGACGTCGACCAACCTCCTCGGCTACGGCGCGGCGTGGGGCGACAATTGGTACGGCACGATGGGCTTCCTCTATGGGTTCGACAATTTCAGCCGTCTGAACCGCAACACCTTCGTGGCCAATCAGGTCGCCTCGGCCACCGCAAGCGCCAAGACCAAGGCCTATTATGTCAAGGTCGGGCCGACCTTCCATCCGCTTGGTGCCACGCTGACTCCGTTTGTTGGCTATCAAGATGTGCAGATCTCCATCGGCAGCCAGAATGAGAGCGGTGCGGTGGGGATCAACCAATCGGTGGGCGCACAGAGCATCCGCTCGCGCATCCTGTCGATTGGCGGCGAGGTCAGCTATCCGCTCGACGTGATGGGCCTAAGCGTGCTGCCGACGCTGCATGCAAGCTGGAACCAGGAAGAGGGACCGATCACCCGCACGATCCTGACGACCAACATCTCGCAGCCCAACACCAGCGTGACGACGACGATTGGCGGTCTGGGGCGGAACTTCTTCCGCTTCGGGGCGAATATCGACGCGCGGGCGACAAGCTGGTTGGTGGTGAACGCCAATGTCGACGCCGGCCAAGGTGGCGGGCGCAGCGACATCGCGGGCACGATCCAGCTGCGCGCCAGCTTCTGAGCCGCGTCGCGCCGGCCCCCACTCGGGGAGCGTGGGAGGCTTTCGCAGGAAAGCCTCCCACCATTCTCGGTCAGCCATCCGAGCAGCGCCACGCAACCCTTCCCGCAGCGCTGGTCGGGTTTGGTGTGAATGCGTTTGATCCTGTGACGTGCAGGGTTTACCCCGCGCTTATGACCGACATCGTGAAAATCCGCCGCGCCCTGATTTCCGTCTCCGACAAGACCGGCCTTGTCCCCTTCGCGCAGGCGCTGGTCGCCAGCGGGGTTGAGATCCTCTCCACCGGTGGCTCTGCCAAGGCGTTGCGAGACGCGGGCGTTCCGGTTGTCGAGGTGGCCGATCATACGGGGTTCCCGGAAATCCTCGACGGCCGGGTGAAGACGCTGGTGCCGCAGATCCATGGCGGTCTGTTGGGGCGACGCGACCTGCCCGAGCATGTCGCACAGATGGAGCAGCACAAGATCGCACCGATCGATCTGTTGGCCGTCAATCTCTATCCGTTCGAGGCCACCGTCGCGCGGGGCGGCGATTATGATGCGTGTGTGGAGAACATCGATATCGGCGGCCCGGCAATGATCCGTGCCGCGTCGAAGAACCATGAATTCGTGACCGTGCTGACCGAGGCCGCGCAATACGCGAATGTGCTGGCGGAAATCGCCGAGCATGGCGGCACCACACTCACCACACGCAAGCGCCTCGCCGGTGAGGCCTATGCGCGCACGGCGGCCTATGACGCGGCAATCTCCACCTGGTTCGCCGCCCAGCGTGGCGAAGAATTCCCGGAACGGCTGACGCTGTCCGGCGTGAAGGCCCAGGGCCTGCGCTATGGCGAGAACCCACATCAGGCCGCGGCCTTCTACACGACCGGCAAACGGTTCGGTGTGGCGACGGCCAAACAGATCCAGGGCAAGGAACTGTCCTACAACAACTTCAATGACACCGACGCTGCCTATGAGTGCGTGGCCGAGTTCGACGCGCCGACGGTGGTGATCGTCAAGCACGCCAATCCGTGCGGTGTGGCAACGGCCTCTGACCTGTCATCGGCTTGGGATTTGGCGCTGCGCTGCGACCCGGTTTCGGCGTTTGGCGGCATCATCGCGGTCAATCGCACGCTCGATGGCGCGGCGGCGGAGAAGATGGCGTCGATCTTCTCTGAGGTGATCATCGCCCCGGATGCGACCGAGGAGGCGATTGCGGCCCTGTCGCGCAAGAAGAATCTCCGCCTGCTGCTCACCGGCGGTCTGCCTGATCCGGCAGAACCAGGCCTGTATCTCAAGACCCTCTCCGGCGGCTTCCTGGCGCAGACTCGGGACGCGGGTCGGGTGTCGCTGGATGCGCTGAAGGTGGTCACCAAGCGCGCGCCGACCGAGGCGGAATTGGTCGATCTGCTGTTTGCCTTCCGCGTCTGCAAGCATGTGAAATCCAACGCGATCATTTATGCGAAGAACGGGGCGACCACCGGCATCGGTGCCGGGCAGATGAGCCGTGTGGATTCGGCCCGCATTGCCGCTTGGAAAGGTGCCGAAGCCGCGAAGGCTGCGGGGATGGAGACATCGCTCACGCTCGGCAGCGTCGTTGCGTCCGACGCGTTCTTCCCGTTCGCCGATGGCCTGCAGGCCGCGATTGCGGCCGGGGCGACGGCGGTGATTCAGCCCGGTGGGTCGATGCGCGACGCCGAGGTGATTGCCGCCGCCGACGAGGCGGGTATTGCGATGGTGCTCACCGGGATGCGGCATTTCCGTCACTAGTCGTCCGCTCTCATCTTGCTGCGCTGCCGCCGTTCAGGGATGATCGGCGGCGCGCAGTGGGGACGAAATGACGAGAATGCTGGCAGCCTTGTTCGATGACGGCGCGACGCATCTGCGCGGCAAGATCGTCGCCCTCTACGTGCTGCTGATCGGCGGCAATGTCGCCGCTTGGCTCTGGGCGCTGGCAGCGTTTCATGATTACCCAATCCTGCTCGGCACGGCGGCACTCGCTTACACATTTGGACTGCGACACGCGTTTGACGCCGACCATATCGCCGCCATCGACAACACCACGCGCAAACTGATGCAGGAGGGCAAGCGGCCGGTTTCGGTGGGCTTCTTCTTCTCGCTCGGCCATTCCACCGTGGTGGTGCTGCTCTCGGTCGCCATTGCGTTCACCGCCACCGAATTGCAGGACCATTTCGAAGAATTCAAAGCGATCGGCAGCGTGGTCGGCACGTTGGTGTCAGCGTTCTTCCTGCTGGCCATCGGGCTTGCGAATGTTTTCGTGTTCGCGGCGATCTACCGCACGTTCCACATCGTCAAGGCGGGCGGGCAGTTCGTTGAGGAGGATTTGGACATCGCTTTGGCCAATCGCGGTCTGCTTGGGCGGCTGTTCCGCCGTTTCTTCAGATTGGTCGAGGCGAGTTGGCACATGTATCCGCTCGGCTTCCTGTTCGGCCTGGGCTTCGACACCGCCACCGAA
>CAITEF010000643.1 GCA_903891315.1 uncultured Rhodospirillales bacterium
CCGGATCACGGCACCCCCTCACGGGACGCAATGTCAGATTAACCTATTCGCAAGAGACAATTGCGAGGAGTGGTTGGGCCCAGGCAAACATGTAGCCCGCATAAGCGGAGCGTAATGCGGGAGTTTCAGGCGGGCTGCGGAGTCCTCGCATTGCGCTGCGCTTATGCGGGCTGCAAAATCGCAATGACGGGATTTTTATGATTTTTTTCCGATTCATTACGTTGACGGCCAGCACTCGGCCATGGTCTATGCTGGACGATGGATCTGAACCCTTCGCCCTCACACCCTGTGCCTGACATCCCCGCGCGACTGCGGATGATTTTGGCTGGGCTGCGGTCTTTGATGGGGTATTGGGGGTTGGAGGGGGAACGCGCCATCCTGCTCTACAATCGCACCGGCCGGATGTTTGCGCGGTTTGAGCGGATGCTGCTGCGGTTTCGGGCGGGCAAGCTGCGGGTGGGGACGCCTTGGCAGAGTACTCCTCGGACGGTCCGAGCATCGGCGGGTCGTGGACCAGCCCTACCGCGCAAGTTTGGGTGGATTGTGGGGCCGGGTGGGTATCGGGCGATGGGCTACCGTTCCCAGTTGGTGCATCTGCTGACGACTGAGCCAGAGATGGTGGCGATGCTGGAGACCTATCCGCAAGCGCGCAATGTGCTGCGGCCTTTGCTGCGGGCACTCGGCGTTGATGAGATACCGTGGGTGCCGACGCCGCCGCGCGCACCCAAACCGCGCATGCCGCGCAAGCCGCGACCGACGCCGGAACCGTTCAAAATCAAGCTGCCGCGCGGGGTGATCACCTGGGCAAGGCGGGAGAAACGTCTCGAACGCGCCCGCGAGGAATTAAAACGGCTTCGGGCGTTGGCGTAGAAAGGCAACTTAAATGTTCCGGATAATTATCAAATCCTGAGACTATGACGAATTTGGGTCGAAACTCGTCCATGACGGTCTGGGTTGGACGAGCTTCAACTCAAATTCGTTATGTACAGCAAAACGTGGCAATCCAGGGGGCTGGATTGCCACGTCGCCCACTGCTCCTCGCAATGACGGTGATTGGTTACGCCGCCTGGACCAGCTTCGGCTCGCTCGCCGGCTGCGCGCCAATCGCGATCCGGCGCGGCTTGGCCTCTTCCGGCACAACCCGCTTCAGGCCGACATGCAGCAGGCCGTTTTTCAGATCGGCACCGTCAACCACGATGTGGTCGGCGAGCACGAAACGGCGCTCGAAGGCGCGACCGGCGATGCCGCGATAGAGCAATTCGGTCTGGGCGGATTCCTGGCCGACGCGCCCGGCGATGATCAGGGTGTTTTCTTTCACCGTGATCTCGATGTCCTCCGGTCCAAACCCAGCAACAGCCATCGTCAGGCGATAGGCTTCCTCGCCGGTCTTTTCGATGTTGTAGGGCGGGTAGGAGGTGTCGGCAGCGGCGGCGCTGTCGACCATGCGGGCCAGACGGTCGAAACCGATGGCGGTACGGAACAGGGGAGAGAGATTCAGAGTGTTCATAGGTCTGTCACCTTCTTTGCAAGCAAGGATCATGTCTCACCGCCACTGGGGGCCGGTGATGTCAGTCCCCGAGGCCCCATTGGGCACCCCGGACAGATCGCAAATAGAAAACGCCGCCCCCGGTTTCAAGAGGGGCGGCGTTTTCAGAAAGGCGCAGACTGGAGAAGAGGATCAGCCCTTCTTCATGCCCAGACCGGCAAATTTCTTGTTGAACTTGGCCACCTGGCCCCCGGTGTCGAGCATGCGCTGCACGCCAGTCCAGGCCGGATGCGACTTCGGATCGATATCGAGACGCAGCACGTCGCCTTCCTTGCCGGCGCAAGTGCGGGTGCGATACTCGGTGCCATCGGTCATCACGATGGTCACGTAGTGATACTCGGGGTGAATACCCTCTTTCATGGCGGCAGACTCCTATGGCGCGACCGATCCCGACCGGTCAGGCGAAGGCGCGCGTATAACGGCAGTGCCACTGCCAATGCAAGCGCAGTATTTCGCATCGCTGCCCGCAATTTTCCAGCGTCATTGCGAGCGCAGCGTGGCAATCCATCGAAATCGAAGGTCGGAGCCGCTGTCTCGATGGATTGCGACGTCGCTACGCGCCTCGCAATGACGCGCGAGACGGGATCAGCGCAGATGCGTCTCCATGCTGGCCGTCAGATCGGCGATCAGATCGGCGGTGTCCTCCAGCCCGATATGGAAGCGCACCACCTCGCCCGGCTTGTAGGTCGAGCCGAAATGGCGGCCGATATTGTCACCGGCGGGCAAGGCCAAGCTCTCATAGCCACCCCAGGAGGCGCCGATACCGAACAGAGCGAGGTTGTCGACCATCGCATAGACCTGTTCGCGGCTGTATTTCGGGTCGAACACCACGCCGAACAGGCTGGCTCCGCCGTTGAAATCGCGCTTCCACAGTTCATGGCCCACCGAGCCGGGCAAAGGCGGGTAGCGCACCTCCGCAACCTCAGGCCTTGTGGCGAGGTAGCTTGTCACTTCGAGGGCGGATTCGAGCTGCCGGTCGAGCCGGACCATCATCGTCCGCCCGCCGCGCAGTGCGAGCCAGCAATCATCGGGGCTGGCATACATGCCCAGATCAAGCGCGCAACGGCGCACGATCTTGTGGTGCGCCATGTCGGCGGTGACGATGCCGCCGAGCAGAACATCGGAGTGGCCGACGACATATTTGGTCAGCGCCTGGATCGACACATCAATGCCATGTTCGAAGGGCTGGAAGGCAGCGATGCCCCAGGTGTTGTCGAGCATCGTCACCAACCCGCGCCGTTTGGCGAGGGCGCAGAGGGCGGCGATGTCCTGCATCTCGAAGCTGTAGCTGCCGGGGCTTTCGAGATAGAGCACGCGGGTGTTGGGCTGGATCAGCGCCTCCAGTTCGGAGGCGGGGATCTCGGGCGGGTAGTAGGTGAATTCGACGCCCATCTGCGGCAGCCTGCGGTCGGCAAAACCACGGCCCGCGCCGTAGAAACTGTCGGGGAACAGGATGTGATCGCCGTGCTTGAGATAGGCCATCAGCGGCACGGTGATCGCGGCAAGCCCGGTGGGCACGATCTGGCAGTGATGCCCACCCTCGATGGCGGCGACCATGTTTTCCAACGCGTGATGCGTGGCATTGCCGTCGAGCCCGTAGGTCAGAACCTGCTCAGTCCAGCGGCCCTTGTGCGCATCGCGGTCGGCCATGGTCTTGTAGAGCACGGTCGAGCCGCGATGCACCGGTGGATTGACCAGGCCATGGATATGCGTGCCGTGACGCCCGAGATGCGACAGGCGGGTTTTCAGCGAGTGCTTTTTCGTCACGGCAGCAAATCCTCAATCAGGTCTCGATGGGAGTGTCGGTGCGACCACCCCATTCGGTCCAGGAGCCATCATAGACGGCCCCCTGCGGCAGGCCGGCATGTGCCATGGCGAGTGTCAGCACGGTGGCGGTGATGCCGCTGCCGCAGGAAGTCACCACCGGACGCGCGCCATCGACGCCTGCGCCACGGAAGCGGGCGCGCAACTCGTCCTTGGACAGCAGGGTCTGATCTTCCGCCATCACCTCGGAGATCGGCAGATTGGCAGCCCCCGGAATATGGCCACCACGAATGCCGGGGCGGGGTTCGGGGATTGAGGCGTGGAAGCGACCGGCGGCGCGGGCGTCGAGGATGAGTTCGGATTTGCTGACAAGGTTGTCACGCACATCGCCGATGCCGCGCACGCGGTTGGCCCGGAACTCGGCCTGGAAGATGGCGGGTTTGGCCTGGCGGATCGGGCCTGATTCGAGAATGCGGCCCTCGGCGATCCATTTCGGCAGGCCGCCATCGAGCACGGCGGCCTTGTCATGGCCGAACGCGCCCATCATCCACCAGCCGCGCGCGGCGGAGAACAGGCCCTTTTGATCGTAGAACACGATGCGGTGGGCGTTGGAGATGCCGAGATCGCCGACCATGCGGGCGAAACGTCCTGCGGCGGGGAGCATGTGCGGCAGGTCGGTGTCGGTGTCGGCGATGGCGTCGATGTCGAAGAAGCCTGCGCCTGGAATATGGGCGGCGGCGAATTCGGCCATCGCGTCGCGGGGTTCATTGGGGAGGTATTTGGTGCAGTCAAAGACCAGCACTTCGCCGAGATTGTCGGCGAGCCATTGCGTGGAGACCAGCGGCTTCATTCTTTCGCTCCCGGTGACGCGCCAGCAGGCGCGCTGTTCGATCGGGCGAGCATCGGCCTGGGATGCGCGCAAATCAAGCGCGGTTGCGCATCAATGGTCTGGGAACTCCGCCAACAGCTCTTCAAGCCGGTCCGCTGCCGCAGCACCTTTCACCGCATCGCGCCACAGCGATTCGGCGGCGCGCTGGTGAGCCGCTATCGCCTCGTCGGCGGCGGTGATCATGGCAACGCCGGACGTGGCGGGCGTCGAATCTGGGCGGAACGGGTTGATGGCGAGCCAGGCTCGGTCGCGGGTCCGGAGGATCTTGAACGAGCCGCTTGGCTCGGATTGCGAGAGCAGGCCGAATTGCTGACCCATCGGCTCAGCGCGCATCAGTGCGGCAATATGGCGCACCTCGTCGGCCGCACGACGCCGCAGACGCTGGCGCCGCGCGGTGTCCATCGCAAGACCGCCCGCCAATCCGTTGGCGAGAAAATTGCGCAGCCGATCGACCGTGAGCATGGCGATGATGTTGGGATGGCGCTGGCCATACATCCGTTTGCGCTCGGCGAGAATCCCCAGCACTTGCTGGAAGCGATCCATGGCATTGGCGGTGTCGGCGCCCAGATCCGCGCTGGCGGCCTCCATCACCTCGGTCAGCCCGACATCGTAGCTCTGAGTCGTGGTCAGAAAGCTGACCTGATCGTTGACTTGCAGGATCTGCTCGGCCTGCTCCTCGATTTGGCGGATGCGTTCGAAATAGCCGATGGGGCGGTTGTAGTACTCCACCCCGATGCCGAGCAGCGAAAGCGGCGAAATTTTCAGCAATTCGGCGAGGCGATTGATGGTGTCGAGCTTGATCACCTCGCCCTTCTCGTAGCGGTACAACGCCGCGCGAGACACCCCGAGCCGGGATGCGATCTCCTCCGCCCGCAGGCCGGATTCGAGTCGGTAGGCTCTCAATTGCTGCCCGATTTCGGTGAAACGCATCATGGCGGGGTCCCCTACCGACAGCCGGAACGACATCGCATCTGTGCGACAACGAATCTCGGACGGCGAGATTGAGCGCATGCGGCAGCGATATTGGCCACCGTTCAGCGAATTTACGTGAGAAACGCCTCACGGCGCAAATATTCCATCAAAAATAAGACGTCATTGACCGGTTTTTGCGCCGTTTGCTACCACTCGCTTCAGGCTGAGCCGATCCTTGTGGCGGTCTGGTCGGAGGGGGCGGTACCACGCGCCCAAGCGATCGCGGCTAGGGCGAGTGCGTCGATCGTGTCCACCAATGGGATCGTCAGCCTCTCCACCGGCCCGGATTGCACGGCGAGTGGCAGTTCGGTGCAGCCGAGCACCACCGCCTGCGCGCCGCGCCGCGCCAGATTTTCCAACGCTTGGGCGACAGGTGCGAAGGAGTCACGCAGCCGGTTGGCCTTGACCAGCGCAATAGCCGGGGTGACGAATTCGGCCATGTCCTGGTCGGACGGCTCGATGGTCTCCCAGCCAAGAGCGCCCAGATGGGTCTGGTAGAGCCGCATCTGCAGGGTCGCTGCGGTGCCGAGGATACCGACCCGGCTGCCGGGGGCGGCGATTTTGCGCAATTCGGCGGCGGCCGCATCGGCGATGTGCAGGATCGGCACCTTCGCATGGGCTTGCATCTTGTCGAACCACCCATGCGCGGTGTTGCAGGGCATCGCGATTGCGCCGCATCCAGCGTCCTGCAAGCCATCGATGGCGCGGCACAGAGCCGCCAGCGGGTCCGTTCCGCCGCGCAGGGCTTTGCCACGATCCGGAACCCGTGGGTCCGACCACAGAACCGCCGGGATATGCTCCTGGTCAATACTGGCCGGTGTGAGTAACGTCAGTCTTGTCATAAAGTGCGCACTGGCCAACGGACCCATGCCGCCGAGCACGCCGAGGATTCGATCAATCATGGCTGCCTTTAGCCCGAGCCGCCTGTCGCAGCCAATCCAGCAGACCGGAATTCCTGCCCCGCATCTGGGTGGGAGCGTTGTACGATGAGGCATGGCTTCGAATTGCAGGGCCATCGCGGCGCGCGCGGGCTGTTTGCGGAGAACACGCTGGAGGGCTTTGTCGCCACGATGGCGCTCGGCGTCTCCAGCCTGGAGCTTGATGTCGGCGTCACCCAGGATGGCGTGATGGTGGTGCACCATGATTTCGCGCTCAATCCCGACATTGCGCGTGGGCCGGATGGGCGGTTTCTGGCGGAATCCGGCGCGGCCCTGCCTCTGATCTGCCAACTCCGCCACGCCGATTTGACGCAATACGATGTCGGTCGCATCCGCCCGACCAGCACGACCGCCGCGTCCCATCCCGGCCAATGTGGCGCGGACGGCGTGCGGATCCCGGCCTTGGCCGATCTGCTGGATGCAATATCTGGGACCGGCATGACGCTTGACGTCGAACTCAAGACCGATCCGGCCCGCCCCGGCCACAGCGTGGCCCCCGAAGATATGGCGCGCCAATTGCTCGACGTCGCGCGTTCGGCGGTGGCGGAGCAGCGACTTGTAGTACGCTCGTTCGACTGGCGCGGCCTGCTCTGGCTGCAGGAGCAGGCCCCCCAGGTCCCTCTGGTCTGGCTTAGCCAAGGCATTGCCGATCCAGCGGGGATGATCGTTGCCAGCGACGGACGCGGGACCTGGGCACCGGATTGGAATCACCTCAGTGAGGCAGGCGTGGCCACCGTCCACGCCGCCGGGCTGCGCGTGATCCCCTGGACGGTCAACCGAGCCGATGTGATGCGTAGGCTGATCGCCTGGGGGGTCGACGGGATCTGCACGGATCGGCCAGATATTGCGCGTGCGGTGATGGCACAATGCGGGTTGGCGCTGCCCCAAAGCTGCTGATTGCCGTGTCAGGCAGCACCCAGGAAATTCGCCGACACCGCACTGCGCGCCACCAGCGCCTGGATCGCAGGGTTCTCGTGGCCGCGTTCGGCGGTGATCGCCTCCATCGGCACGAAGTATTCGTGCGGATGTGCCACCTGCGACGTCGCAAAGCCCTGATAATGCCGGTGCTTGAGCGCATACATCACTTTGATGTCGCGCACCGGCATCACGAGATCACGCACCGGCACCGTCTTGCACACCCCGGTCACTCGCCAGCGCGGCGTCGGATCGGTGGTGGTCACTGGGTTGAGCAGCCAGGGTACCGGGCAGACCGCCAGCATTGAATGAGTGGACGGCGCGAAACGCGAGCGCTTGTCGAGCAAATTGCTCAATGAGCTGCAGGCTTCGAGGGCAAAGATGTCCACATAGGGCTCATAGAATGTTCCGCCGAAATTCAGCCATAGCCCGTCCGGCAGAGTCCGCATCCGGTTGCTGCCCGGCAGCTTGAGGAACGGAAAATGCGAGCCCGTTGCCTCGGTGGGTCTTCCTCGCAACCAGAAATCATTGCGCCCCTGTGGCGGCGTGAGGCCCGGTGGACGCTGTGGCCATTGCTGCAGTCGGTCGCGCACCAGATGGTCCAGGGCCCGAATGTGTGACATCGCCGTCTCTCCTGTTTCGTCCCGAATGCCTGGATGGCATCCGACAACAAAACTAGACGTGAGATTCACCGGGAAAGAAGTGACAAATCCCACTTAATTCGTAAAAAAAGTCGTAAAATCACATGGTTGGGAGAAAATTCCGATCACATTACAAAATAAAAATCAGGAATCACCCGTGACATCACAATCAATTCACATTTGTTAACATTTCGCGCCGAAGCGATGAAACTCACAGACTTATCAACAGGTTTGAACATGGCATTTACAAGATAAATCAAGCTATTGATGGAATTTGTCCCCAATTTTCACAACAATGTATTTTTGGACAATCCGACAAAAATCAACTTCGTCGTGAGGAGCGTCAATTCACGCAAAAGGCCCGACCGAATTGCTCGGTCGGGCCTTTCAAGGCGTCCGGAATGGGCCGATTGGTCAGCCGCGCTGTGATGCAGGCACGAAATCGCGCTGTGGCGAGCCGGTGTAGACCTGACGCGGGCGACCGATGCGCTGCGACGGATCCTCGATCATTTCCATCCACTGGCTGACCCAGCCAACGGTGCGGGCAACGGCGAAAAGCACGGTGAACATGCTGGTCGGAATGCCCATCGCCTTGAGGATGATACCCGAGTAGAAATCGACATTCGGATACAGCTTGCGGGCGATGAAGTAATCATCGGACAGCGCGATCCGCTCCAGTTCCACCGCAAGATCGAGTAGCGGCTCGTTTTTGATGCCGAGTTCGCCGAGCACTTCGTGGCAGGTCTGCTGCATGATTTTGGCGCGCGGGTCGAAGTTTTTGTAAACCCGGTGGCCAAAGCCCATCAGGCGCGAGTGAGAGTTCTTGTCCTTCACTTGGTCGAGGAAGTGCTTGACGTTCTCGACGCTGCCGATCTCGGCAAGCATCTTCAACACGGCTTCGTTGGCACCGCCATGCGCGGGTCCCCACAGCGAGGCGATACCAGCGGCAATGCAGGCGAACGGGTTGGCACCGGTCGAGCCAGCCAAACGCACCGTGGAGGTCGAGGCATTCTGCTCATGATCGGCGTGCAGGATCAGGATCCGGTCCATCGCGCGGGCGAGGATCGGGTTGACATGGTATGGCTCGGCCGGCACCGCGTTCATCATGTAGAGGAAGTTCTCGGCATATCCGAGATCGTTGCGCGGATACACGAAGGGCTGGCCGACCGAATATTTGTAGGCCATCGCCGCAATCGTCGGCACTTTGGCAATCAGGCGGAAGGCGCTGATGCGGCGGTGCTCGGGGTTATTGATGTCCAGGCTGTCGTGATAGAAGGCCGACATCGCGCCGACCACACCGCACATCACCGCCATCGGGTGCGCGTCGCGGCGGAAGCCCTGGAAGAACGAGCGCATCTGCTCGTGCACCATGGTGTGGCGCATCACGCCGGCGTCGAAATCGGCTTTTTGCGCGGCATTCGGCAACTCGCCGTTCAGCATCAGATAGGCAACTTCAAGGAACGACGACTGGGTTGCGAGCTGCTCAATTGGGTAGCCGCGGTGCAGCAGGATGCCTTCGTCGCCGTCGATATAGGTGATCTTGCTGTCGCAGGCGGCGGTGCCGCCATAGCCCGGATCATAGGTGAAGATGCCCAGATCGCTGTAAAGCTTACGGATATCGGCCACCTGCGGACCGATGGTGCCGTCGATCAGCTGGAGCTTGGTGGATTTGTTGGTGCCGTCCATCGTGACAGTGACGGTGCCGGGCGTTGCCTGACCGCTCATGAGAAGTTCCTTTGTCTGCCAGCGGCGGCGCCGCCTAGGTGCGTGGGGCCGGGGCGGCCTGCACATGGAAAATTACGATCAGTGTCAAATTTGCGCAACCTTCGCGGTTGCAGCAATCGACACTCTGGTATGTTTTCACGGTATTTCCGATCGGCGACCAACACTCAGCGAGCGTCAGACGACGCCCAGATTCCGCGACGCGACGCGCGTGCAAGGTCTTCCTCACGCTTGAGGCCGTCGATCTCCAGGCTCGCATGCGCCCAACCGGCGGCGATGATGCCGCGATTGAGATCGACATCCCCAGCCCGGCACAGACCCTGCGGGAAGCCCGAGACGTCTCGCCCTGACAGTTCGCAGGTGATGCCTCGGCCATGCGTCAGTTCGCTGAGCGCGGCCACGGCAGCCGCGCCGCAATCATAGAGTTCGTTCTGTGCGTTGCGGCAGAACCTGCCGCGCGGCGGGGCCTCGACGCCCTGCAGGCGAACCAGCGTTCCGTTGAGCCACAGCGTCTCGCCATCGACGATGGCAAGCGTGGCAGCGCTGGCGGAGACCGGACCGTAGGGGGAGGAGGCTCGACCAAACAATTCCGAAGGGGCAGCAAGCAGCACCACGGCAGCCCCAATGAAGGCACCAACCAGGCCAGCCATCACCGTTTCGCCCACACGGCCATCACGTCGTGTCGGCGAGCTGGTGTTACGGAATATCCGGCGCGGTGGGCGCATGCCGACGACCATCTTTCAGCGAGCTGTGCGTTACCGTGGCCTAGCGCGATCAGAGGGCTGACGCAACGCTGGAATCGATACATCTTGCGGAATTGTGACCGCCACCGGCATGACGGCGCACTAAGCCCAGAAACATTCGAGCTTGAGCAGGCGTTGCCATGAGCGTTCGATTTGCTGGCGTTCGGAGGAGCTGCCAGCAGCGACATAACCGCGGACAATGCCGACCGCCTCAGAGCGCACCGAACCACGTCCGCCGATCTCGGCCATCAGGCCTGCGGCCACCGCGCCGTCATTCATTTGCCCGAGCCTTTCCTGCAATTCGGCCAGTCGCCGCAGGAAGCGCCGCGTGGCGCGGCCGGGGTAGAGCGGTGCAAAGAACTCGCAGGCATAGCGCAGCCGCTTGCATTGCAGGCGGATCGCGTGCAGCGCCTCGACATCAAGGCCGGACAGGTCGGCACCGGGTGCCACGACATCGCGGTAGCGGCGGCTGAGCGCGCGCCCGGCGAAATCCACCAGCTTGCGGGCGTGATGCGGCGATGGCGGAGGTTCAGCACCTTCGGTCGGTGACGCTTCGGCGTCGCCGTCGACGGCGATCTCCCATGGACGGGCAGTGGCCAAGGCGGCGAGGCTGATGCCGAGTGCGCGCCAATCTGGGCTGTCGAGATAGGCGGCAAGCGCCGCGTATCCGGCGGCGCGGCGGCGGCTTGCGGCGGCGAGCAGGGATTGCACGCCCGGATCTTCCGGGAAGGCATCGGCGAGGCCTCGACCGGTGCCGAGCAGAAACACATCCCAGTCGCGCGCCGGGCCGAGCACTTTCCCGGCCTGTTTCAGCCGTTCGTTGACCGCTGTGAGCTCTGTGCAGGCGACCGGTCGGCGGAACAGCGAGGTGGCCGAGCGCAGGCGGCGCAGGGCGACGCGCATCTGATGTACCGGCTCCGGCCCGTGTTCGCCATCGGCGAGGCTGGCATAATGTGCCATCACGCCGCCGAGATGCGCCACGATCAGGGCAAACGCCTCAGAGACGCTCTGTGCCGGATCAAGCGTGGGGGCACCGAGCGGACGGTTCGGCACCACGCGGCCAGCCAGCCGCAACGCTTGGGCGGCGAGGCTCTCGGCCGGGGCGGACAGCCGCAGCCGGGCGGACCATTCAAGTGCGAGCTCAGCTGCCCCCGGCCCCGAGATGATGACACGGGCGAGCGGCAATTGGGCGGCGACGGCGCGCAACTCGCCTTGGCGCAGCACCACGCGCGGCGGGCTGCTCGCCGGGCGGAGTTCCCGGCTCTGACTGTCAAAGGCTGCGACCGGCAACAATCGTCCGGCCTGCGCCTCAGGTGGCGTGTCGCGTTCTTCGAGGCGGCGCGCAGGTGTGCCTGGGGCAGCGGTCTCGCCAGCTTCGGGTTGCAGCCGATCCAACCGCCACATGGCGTGGCGTTCGTTGCCACGCGAGAGCGCGAGCCCGGCGCTGGCCAACTCGCCTTCGGCGGTGTCGTGCCACAACAATGCGGATTTCACCGCCCGCCCGGTGGCGAGCCGCCTGCGGGTGCCGGGTACCAGCAATTCGGGCTGGCGCAGCAAGGCGGGCACGTCATCCGGGGCGAGATCGAGTTCGAACACCGGGCCGGTCTCAATCATGATGCGGCGTCCGGCAGATCGGCGGGTGTGAGGAAGCGCAGCATCCGTCCGCCGCCTTCGCCAAGCTGTCCCCAGGGACCGGCGACGGAGAACTCGGCGAGAGCGCAGGTCGGGAAGCCCTCAGCAAGTTTGTCCAGGATCGAAGGCTCGCCGCCCGGCGGGGTGAGGGCGGACTGGGTGAACGCCTGGGCGCCGACCAGGATCATCGCAAGCTCATGCAGGCCGGGATTGTGGCCAATCAGCAGCACCGAGCGCACCGTCTCGGTGACGTCATGCAACACGTCGAGGATGGAGCGGGCAGAGGCGAGGTAGAGCGCGTCCATCGGCTCGATCAGCGGCGTCTCGTCCCAGGGCTCCAGTGCCTCCAGGGTTTGCAGCGTGCGCCGCGCGGAGGAGACCAGAATGACGTCCGGGGCGAGCCCGAGATCGCGCAGCACCTTGCGCATCGAGACCGCCGCCGCCCGGCCGCGCGGGTTGAGCGGGCGGACATGGTCGGACAGCTTGGGATCGTCCCAGGACGATTTCGCGTGCCGCATCAACAATAACTGCCGCAAGATTCACCCGCTTGGTTTCGTGGCCCCGATCCTGCCACGCCGGCCGCCCCGGCGCAAAGCCGATGGTGGGATCAGCGTGCGGCGGCCCAGCGCAGGCCGGAGGCGATGTCGGGCGCGAACAGCGAATGCCCGCCTTTGCGCAGGCAGAACTGCAGCCGGTGGCCGCCGGCGCAGCCGGTCCAGGTGCGGCATTCCAGCCCGTCGGACTGCGCGAGCGTCATCGGGCCGGCGCGGCACTGGTCGGTGGCCGCCCAGATCGCGAACCCCTTGGCGATGTCGCCCTGGCGATAGGGCCCGAACAGCGCCCGCCCGGCGAGCGGCATCGTCGTGTCCTCGCGGCCATGGACATGGCGCAGATCGACCGGGCCGGAGGTGCAGGTGGCGGGCAACGGTTCCCAGAAACCGCCGGAGAACGGCAGGAACGCGGTGAAATCGCCGGCGGCGTAGCAGGCGAGGTCCCACACCATGCTGCCGCCCTGGGAGAACCCTGCGGCGACCACGGTGCGCGGGTCGATCGGCCAGCGGGATTTCACGTCCTTCACCACGGCGCGCAGGAAGGCGACGTCATCGCGCGCCTGGCTCGGCGAGCCGGTGTGGGCCCAGGAGCGCAGCAGCCCGTCGGGCGCCACCAGCAGGTAGTTCGCCTTCCCCGCCGGCTCGCGAATGCCGTGGTCCTCGATGATGTCGAGGCCCTCCATCATCCAGCCATGCAGGAACACCAGAAGGCGCAGCTTGGAGTGCCCGTCCCAGCCCGGCGGGGTGGCGGTATGATAGGTGCCGCCGGCCGCGGTGCAGTCGGCGCACGGGGGGGCCGACTGGGCGGCGAAGGGGAGCAGCAGCAGGAGCGCGACGGCAAGCGACCGCATCACGTGCGGCATCAGCCGGCCTCGAACAGCTCCACGCAATTGCCCGAGGGATCGTCGCACAGGATCTGCCGCCCGCCGGGGCCGGCGATGATGTCGTTGCGGAAGGCCACGCCGGCCGCGCGCAGGCTTGTCACGAGACCATCAAGTGCGGAGACCTCCAGCACGATGCGGTTCCAGCCGCCCGGCTCCGGCTTGCGCCCGTCCGGCATGGGCTTGGAGGCGGAGGCGGGCGGGCCGGCGAGCCACAGCGTGAGGTCGCCCCGTGTGATGATCGCCATCGCCGGGCCGTACTGCTGCTGCAGCGCGAAGCCGAGATGGCCGGTGTAGAAGGCGATCGCCGCATCAACGTCCCGCACGATGTAGCGCATGGAGGCCATGGCCGGTTCCCCTTATGGTTGATGCGGCAGTCTACCGTGCCCGCCAGCGCGGCGCACCCTCTTTCACCGCCTGCCGCCGGGGTCTAGGCTTCGGCGGACAGGAGAACCGCCATGGCCGACACCCATCCCGATCCCGCCTTGCTCGAACTCGTGGGCGCCGTCAGCGGCCCGGCGATGTTCGCCCATCTCCAGGAATTCGCCCGCTGGGTGAAGCTTTCGGGGTCGGCCGACGAATTGCAGAGCCTGCGCTACGTGCAGTCCACGCTGGACGGCTACGGATATCGCACCCGGCTGATCGAGCATGACGCCTATATCAGCCTGCCCGGGAAGGCATCCGTCACCGTCGATGGCAAGGCGCTCACCGCCATCACCCATTCGCACAGCCAGGCCTCCCCCGCCGGCGGGCTGCGCGGCCGGCGGGTGGATGTGGGTGACGGCACGGCGGCCGATTTCGCGGGCAAGGATGTGAAGGGCGCCATCGTGCTCGCCTTCGGCATCGCCAACCCCGCCACTGCCCGCCTCGCCTCGCTGGCCGGGGCCGCGGGGCAGCTGCATATTTCACCGCATAAATACATCCACGAGATGTGCATCTCCCCGGTCTGGGGCAGCCCGACCACCGCGACGCTGGCGGACATGCCGAGCACGGTGGCCTGCTCCGTGGACTACGACGACGGGATGGCGCTGCGGGCGCGGCTCGCCGGCGGCGAGGCGCCGGAGGTGGTGCTGCATGCCGAGGTCGACACCTCCTGGCGCAAGACGCCGATCCTGGTCGCCGAGTTGGATGCGCCGGGGGCCGGGATCGACGATCCCTTCGTGCTGTTCTCCGGCCATCACGACACCTGGTACTACGGGGTGATGGATAACGGTTCGGCCAACGCGACGATGCTGGAATCCGCCCGCCTGCTGGCGGGGCGCCGGCATGAATGGGTGCGCGGGCTGCGGCTGTGCTTCTGGTCCGGCCATTCGCACGGCCGCTATTCCGGCTCCGCCTGGTATGTCGACGAGCATTGGGACGAGCTGGACCGCCGCTGCGTCGCCCATGTGAACGTGGATTCCACCGGCGGCATAGGCGCCTCTGTGCTGGAGAACGCGGCCGCCGTCTCGGAGCTGACCACGCTGGCCGGCGAGGCAATCCGCGAGCGCACCGGGCACCAGTATCTCGGCAAGCGCAAATCCCGCTCCTCCGATGATTCGCTGCCCGGCATCGGCGTGCCCTCGATGTTCGGCGCCCTATCCGAACAGCCGCCCGGCCCGGTCAAGATGCGTAACAGCCTGGGCTGGTGGTGGCACACCCCGCACGACACCATCGACAAGCTCGACGAGGCCAATCTGGTGCGCGACACCCAGGTATTCGTCCACGTGCTGTGGCGCCTGCTGGCCGATGCGGTGGTGCCGCTCGATTACGTCGCCCACGCCCGCGCCCTGATCACCGAGCTCGAACGCATCGCCGCGCCGCTCAAGGCCAGCTTCTCGCTCGACCCGCTGTTCGCCGGTGCGCTCGCCCTGCGCGACCGCGCCGAGGCGGTGGCCGCGCTGGCCGAGACCGCCGGGCCGGACGCCACCGCGCGCATCAACACCGCCCTCCTGAAGGTCTCCCGCGCCCTCGTCCCGGTCGACTATTCCAGCGGCAACCGCTTCGATCATGACCCGGCACTACCCGCCGCGCCCTGGCAGACGCTCGACCCGATCCGCGCGCTGGCGAAGCTCGCCCCGGATTCGGACGAAGCCCATTTCCAGCGCGTCGCCGCCACCCGCGCGCGCAACCGCGTGGCCTTCGCCCTGCGCGAAGCCAATGCCGCCCTTGACGGAGCCCTCGCATGAACGACGCCCACGGCCGCAACGACGCGGCCGACCTGCTCTACCAGCGCTATCGCGACCCGAGCCTCCCCGCCCCCACGGACTGGAACCCAGTGCTGGAGACCCTGCTCTCCCACCGCTCCACCCGCGCCTTCCTGCCCGAGCCCGTCAGCGACGAACGCCTCGCCACCATCATCGCCGCCGCCTCCTCGGCCGCCACCTCGTCCAACATCCAGACCTGGAGCGTCGTCGCGGTGCGGGACCCCGCCCGCAAATCGCGCCTTCGCCCGTTCTGCGCCAACCAGGCGCATATCGACGAGGCGCCGCTCTTCCTGGTCTTCCTCGCCGATCTCGCCCGCATCGAGGCGATCGCCGCCGAGCGCGGGCAGGATGTCGAGGCAACACAGTTCCTGGAAATGCTGATCATCGGCATCGTCGATGCCACGCTCGCCGCTGAGAATGCGGTGGTGGCGCTGGAATCCCTCGGCCTCGGCAGCGTCTATATCGGCGGCATCCGCAACCACCCCGAGGCGATCGCCGCCGAACTCGGCCTGCCGCCGCAGGTCTTCCCGGTCTTCGGCCTCTGTGTCGGCACGCCCGATCCGGCGCGCCCGACGGCCATCAAGCCCCGCCTGCCGCCGGCCGCCGTGCTGCACCTCGAGCAGTACAACGCCGCCCAAGGCCCCGCCACCGCCGCCGCGTATGACGAGCGCATGTCCGAATTCCAGGCCGAACAGGCGATGACGCCGGAGGTGTGGACCAGCCGCACCATCAACCGCGTGCGCACGCCGGCCTCGCTGACCGGGCGGGATCGGTTGCGGGCGGCGCTGGCCAATCTGGGGTTTGCGCTGCGGTAAGTCCTCAGTCCGCCAGGCCGATCATGACCGAGAGAAGGTTGCCCAAGGCCAGCACCTGCAGCGGCGACAGGCGGCCGATCACCGGACCGCATTTCGCGCGCGCGCATGGCGCGACTTTGTCGACCATGATTTGCGACACCGCTTTCAGGCCGGTGGCGTCCGAGGGTTCTACCGTCAGGCGGTAGAACGGCGCGTCGCGCAGCGTGGTGGTGAACGGGACGATCAGCACGCTCTCGGACTCACCGAGGGCGTCGGACTGGATGACGACGGCGGGGCGTGGCTTTCCGTAATCGCCGGAAATGGCGACCGTGATGA
>CAITEF010000644.1 GCA_903891315.1 uncultured Rhodospirillales bacterium
AGAGTTCCTCGGCGATGGCCTGAACCCTGGGGGCGACCGTCTGGATAAACTCATCGAGCCCAATCCGGTCCACCGAACTCGTCGCACTCACGCCGGCGACCGGGTGCCCATCGCTGTCGAGCACGGCGGCGGCGACGGTGCGCAGGCCATAGGCGTTCTCGCCATCCGACACCGCGTAGCCGCGTTTGCGGACCAAAGCGAGGCGGCTCATCAGATCATCCACATCGGTGAGCGTGCGCTCTGACAGCCGAACCCGGTTGCTCCGGCGCAGCACATCTTCGGCCTTTTCCACCGGCAAATAGGCCAACATTGCGTGGCCGAGCGCGGCCCCGTAGGCACCGGTGCGGGAGCCGGTGCGGCGGTCGAGATTGATTTTCATCTCCTGCTGCACCCGCTCGACATAGACCACGTCAGTGTCGTCCAGCATGCCGAGCGAGGCGGCATCGACCAGATCGGGGGCGAGTTCGGCAAGCAGCGGGCGAGCGAGCATTTTCAGGTTCGCGCGGGCGATGGAGGTATAGCCGAGTTCGAGGCATTTCAGCGTCAGCCGGTAGCGGTGCGAATGAGGAACGGTGGCGAGATAGCCGAGTTGGCAGAGCGTATTCACCAGCCGGAACGAGGTGCCGCGATCCAGCCCGGCGCGCCCGGCGACTTCGCTGATCGTCAGTTCCGGCAATGTCGTGTCGAAGGCGCGCAGCACGGCGAACACCTTGGCCACCGATTGCACGATATTCTTCGGATTGTCGACTTGCGCCATGGGGATGCCTAAAGTGACGCGCCGCCGCAGATGTTGATCTGCTGGCCGGTGATGGAGGAAGCGAGAGGGGAAAGCAGATAACAGGCCAATCCGGCGACTTCCTCGGGATTGACCAATCGGCCAATCGGCGGCGGCTTCGGTTTGGCGGCCCCGCGTGATGGGTCGGTGAGCATTGGCGTGTCGGTGGAGCCGGGGGCGACGACATTGACGGTGATGCCGCGCGGGGCGAGTTCCATCGCCCAGGACCGCGCCATGCCCACCATCGCGGCCTTGGTTGCGGCATATTGGCTCTTGCCCGCTTGCCCCGTACTTGTGCGGCTGCCGATCAGCACGATCCGCCCGCCCGGTTGCATCTGGGGCGCGATCCGGTTGACCAAAGCCTCCGGCACGGCAACGTGCATCTGCCACATCGTGGCGAGATCGTCCGGATTCAGCGCGCCCAGGTCACCCGAGCGCAAAAATCCGGCTGCATGCACGAAGGCATCGATCCGGCCCAGGCCCTCGATTGCGGTCAACCCGGCGTGAATATCGCTCAGATCCACCTGGACAGACGCCACGTCCGCCACCGCGCGGCGTGCCATCCCGGTCACGCGCCAACCTTCGCTGGCAAGTTGGCGAACGATGGCGAGCCCGATGCCCGAACTCGCCCCCGTCACCACCACATGGCGTGGCTCAGCCGACATAACCACGGGCATCAGCAGCGATCTTCGCCGCGTCGAACTTGTTGATGTCGTCGATCAGATCGTTGGTGAAGAAGCCGTCAAGTGTTCCGATCTTGTAGTCGAACATCTTGGCTTCCTCGTTGAATTCCACCGGATTGATCTGGCCCATCTTGGCGCCCGTATAAGGTGGCTTGAACAGCTTGATGCGACGTTCGGACGCCTGGAGTACCGCCTTGATCGCATCCTCGGTGGACGAGCCGCGCGGGGCGGTTTCCGGGTAGAGTTTTAGGAACACCTTCGCCCCAGCCTCGGGGCTGGCCAGCAGGAAGGTTGATGCCTTCGCCACCGAGCGGCCAAAGCCCACGGCAAGCGCGCGCTGTTCGGCGAGAAATTTCTTTGGCGCGGTGAGGAACTGGCCGCCGATCATCGGCAGATTGGCCGGGCGTGGCAGCAGCCGGAACGGGATATTCGCCCCCTCGATCTGGCCGAAGCCAGTGTCGTAATAGGCCAGCGCGTCAATTGCCCCACGCTGCAACGCCACCCCCGATTGGATACCGTTGCCGACCGCGATCCACTTCACATCCCCGTCCGGATCAATGCCCATGTTGCGCAGGATGTTGCGGGTGACCGGATATTCGGTACTGCCGAAATCCGAGACGCCGACCTTCAGGCCCTTGAGATCGGCATACGCCTTGACCTTGCTGTCCGGGCCGACCGCGACATCCCATTTGTACGGGTAAGTGTATTCGTAGTAGTTCAGCGCGCCCTGCCACTCACCTTTGGCCAGTAGCGGAAGACCGAAGGACGGCACGCCGATGCCGATATCGACGTCGCCGCGATCAATCGCAATCTGGACGTTCGCGTTGGTGCCAAGCGGCGCTGGTGCGATGGAGAAGCCCTCCTCGGCATTGTAGCCCAGGCCTTCGCCGATCAACGTGGAGATCACCGCAGGGCCCATTGCCTTGAGTCCGACGCCGAATTTGAGCTTGCGCAGATCGGCCGCGTGCCCGCCGCGCGCGCCGAGTGCGAAGGCTGCGGCGAAGGCGGCGCTGGCGAGCATGGTTTGGCGACGCGTTGTGTTCAGCATGAGAGTTCTCCCTCTTATTTCTTGCCGCGATGGCCCCAATGGACCACGCGATGTTCAACCCGCCGCACGGTGCTGTGCAACGTCACCCCAACCACACCCAGGATCACCAAGGCAGCGAACACGCCCGCCACATCGGTGACGGCCTGCGCTTGGGTGATCACCACGCCCATACCCTGCTGCGCACCGAGGAACTCCGCCACGATGGCCCCTAGCAGCGCGTAGACGACGGCCATGTCGAGGCCAGCGAAGACGAACGGGGCCGCGTGCGGCAACTTCACCAGCCAATAGGTCTCAAGGCGGCTGGCTGACAGCGAGCGCATGAGATCGAGTTTCTCTGGCTCAACGGAGCGCAGTCCGGTGAAGCTGTTGATCAGAATTGGGAAGAAGGAGAGCAGGGCGGAGATCGCGATCTTCGAGCCGTCGCCGAAGCCGAACCAAATGACGATGAGCGGTGCGATGGCCACCTTCGGCAAGCTCTGCAACGCGAAGGCGTAGGGCATCACCATCTTCTCGACGGTGTGGAACTCCGCCATCAGCGAGCCGAGCAACAGGCCGAGACCACAGCCGATCAAGAAGCCGATGGCGGCATTGGCCATCGTGCTCCAAAGCGGCAGATAATAACCCAGCGGGCTGGCGGGGCTGACGGCGAGGCCGGACCACAGCGCGCGCACCACCGCCTCAGGGGCGGGGAGGATGTAGGACGGCACGTGCAGCAACCGCACGGCGGCGAACCAGGCGGCGAGCAGCACCAGCGTGCCCATTCCTGCGATCAGCGAGCCGTTCGGCCCGGTTTTGACGGCGGCGCTCAATCGACGGTTCCTTCTGCGTTGAGCAATCCCCGGATTTCGCGGGCGATTTCGCCGTAAGCCGGGTGGGCGATGATGGTGTCGAGACTGCGCGGGCGCGGGATCGGGATCTCGATGTCGCGCAGCACGCGCCCAGGGCGGGCGGACATCACGATCACCCGGTCGCCCAGGAAAATCGCCTCAG
>CAITEF010000645.1 GCA_903891315.1 uncultured Rhodospirillales bacterium
CCTGATTGGGATATCACGCTTCTGCGCAGCGCGTCGGCGCTTCCTGGTGGCCCGCTGGCGGGCAGCCTGTTTACCTCGTGGCTGAACGAGGTGGAAAACGGACTTCGCCGCGGTCGCTTCGACGCGGTCTATCTCGCTTTGCACGGCGCATGTCAGGCCGAGGGTGATCCGTCCGCCGATCTCACGGTGCTCCGTCGCGTACGCTCGATCATGGGGCCGCTTCCGGTGGTGGCGAGCTTCGACATCCGCGCCAATCTGTCCGAAGAAGTTGCCATTCTTCTCGACGGTGCCACGTCCAACCAACTCAATGATCCACGCAGTTCGGCCGCCGCCGCGGAGCGCGCGCTTGGATTGCTTGATCGCATTATTGCCGGCTCCATCCGGCCGGTCGGTGCCCTCGCTCGTCTGGCGATGATCGGCGTCGGTGAAGAATTTGATCGCAGCGTGCGCGACACACTCGAACTCTGCCGCCCATCGGATCGCGTGGTCGAGACCAGCCTGTTCACCGGGTTTGCCTGGGGCGACACCCCGAATGCCGGCCCGTCAGCGCTGGTCTGGGCTGATCGCGATGCGGGCGCTGCCCGCGAAGAGGCTGCGCGATTGGCCGTCGCACTCTCGCAAGCGACCTTCCGCACCCAGCGTTTGGCGCTGCCGAGTGCCGAAGCGGGCATTCAGATCGGCGTTGCTGCTTCCCACAAGGGTCTCCCGTCACTCGTGCTTGATCCCAGCGACGACCCGACGCGCGGTGGTATGCTGGACACGCCGGAATTGCTGCGCGGATTGCAGCGCGCACAGGCGTTCGGCCATCTGCCGGGTCGCGCTTTGCTGGCGGGCCTGTTTGATCCCGAGAGCGTCATCGCCGCGCAGAAAGCCGGACTCGGCGCCACAATATCGGGCAATTTCGGCGCGCAGACGACGCAGATTTTCGGCCACCCGGTGCCGGCGGTCGGCGAAGTGGTCGCGATGGGCCGCAGCAGCAGCGGTATCGACCACGCGGTCATTCGCAGCGGTCAGATCGACATCCTCTTCCTCAATCGCCGCCCGGCGATGCTGTCGCCCGATCTGCTGGCCGACATGGGAATCGACATCAGCGCTTTCCAGATTCTGGCGATCAAGGGCAGCCGAGAGACCGAGGTTGCGTTTGCCCGGCTGGTCGCGCGGGTTGTGGTCTGCGACTGCCCAGGCCCCTCGGATCCCGATCTGCTGCGGTTGAACTACAATTTCGTGCCGCTGACCCGCCGCGCGATCCCAGACGACGATCTCGACATGATCGAGGCAGAAATGCCGCCGATGCCGCGCCGTCGGGTGACCGACCGTCGCGCCGGGCTGTATCTTTGAACGCTGGCTGATCAATCCAGCGTTCGGCGATAAGACCGCACGGCAAGCGTGCCGATCACCACGGCGAACAGCCCCAACGGCCACAGATCGGGAAACACCTCAGCAAGCCCGTTGCCCTTGAGCAGAATGCCGCGGCAGATCCGCAGCACATGGGTCAGCGGCAGAGCCTCGCCAATCGTCTGCGCCCATCTCGGCATGCCCGCGAACGGGAACAGGAAGCCCGACAGCAGCATCTGCGGCAGCAGCATAAAGGTTGCCAATTGCTGGGCCTGCATCTGCGTGCGCGCGACGCTTGAGATGGTGAAGCCGATGGAAAGGTTGCAGGCGATGAACATGCCCAATCCCAACATCAGCAACCACAGCGGCCCCAGCACCGGCACGTGGAACACCGTCACTGCCGTGATCAAAATCAGGCTGGCCTGCACGTATCCGAGGCCGACATAGGGCACGATCTTCCCCAGCATCACCTCCAACGGCGTGATCGGCATCGCCAGCAGGTTCTCCATCGTTCCCGCCTCGCGCTCACGGGTGATGGCGATGGTGGTGGCCAGCAGCGTTGAGAACGACAGGATGGTTCCGATCAAGCCGGGCACGATGTTCAACGCGGTGATCTGTTCTGGATTGTAGCGGCTCTGCGCGGTGACGCTGAACGCCGGGGCTGGGGTTGGTTGAGGGCGCAGATTGGGCGGCAGATCGCGCGCGACGATCCCCGGCACAATCGCCAACAATGACGCATTCGCCGCACCAATAGCGGTGCCGTCGGTGCCGTCGGCCTCCATCAGCACCTGCGGCGTCTCGCCCCGGTCGATCCGCCGGGCGAAATCGGGCGGGATGTGCAGGGCAAACAGAACATCGCCACGTGCTATTGCCTCGTTCACCTCAGCCTCGCTGTCATAGCTCTTGAGGTCGAAATACGACGTGTTGCCGAGTGCGGTGATCAGGTCGCGCTCATAGCGGGAATGGTCACCCGACAGAATCGCGGTCGGCAGGTGGCGCGGATTGGTGTTGATGGCGTAGCCGAACAGGAACAACTGCACCAACGGGAGGGCGACGGTCATCATGATCGTCCCGCGATCACGCCGCATCTGGATCCATTCCTTGCGCAGCATCGCGCTGAAGCGGATCACCGAAAACCCGCTCATTCCTGGCCTCCATCGACCGGTTCTTCGCCGAGAAGATGGATGAACACGTCATCCAATCGCGCCTCCACGGGCTGCCAGACCACGCCGGGCGCGGTCAGTGTGGCGACCGCCTTGGCCAAAGCCTCGGCATCTTCGCCGACCACCCGCAACGCCGGCCCGATCACCGTTGCACTCTCAATGCCCGGCGTGGTGCGGGCGCGCTTGATCAGAGTGGCGACACCAGCCCCAATGGCCTCCCACGCCGACAATTTGGCATCGCGCACCACATCCGCCGCCGGTCCCTGCACGACGATCTTGCCGCCGGAGAGATAGACGATGCGATTGCAGCGTTCGGCCTCGTCCATGTAGTGGGTGGAGACCAGCACCGTCATGCCCTCGGTCGCCATATCGGTGATCAGATCCCAGAACGCCCGGCGCGCTTTGGCATCCACACCGGCGGTCGGCTCATCGAGCAGCAGAAGACGGGGCTGGTGCAGCACGCAGGCGGTGAGTGCGAGGCGCTGCTTCCAGCCGCCGGAGAGTTGGCCCGCCAATTGATGGGCGCGATCTGCCAACCCCATCCGCTTCATCGCGTCGGCAATGGCGGCAGGGCGATTGGGGATTTCGTAAAGGCGGCCAACAAAATCCAGATTCTCCTGCACCGTCAGGTCGCTGTAGAAGCTGAAGCGCTGGGTCATGTAGCCAACCTGACGACGCAGCGTCTCGGCGTCTCGCATGATGTCAAAACCCAGGCAGGTCCCTTCCCCGGCATCCGGCGTCAGCAGGCCGCAGAGCATGCGGATCGTTGTGGTCTTGCCGCTGCCATTGCCGCCAAGAAAGCCGCAGATCTCGCCTTGCGGCACCGTCAGGCTGAGACCGTTGACCACGTGGCGGGTGCCGAAGCTTTTGGTCAGCCCGCGCACATCGATGGCGGGGCCGCTCATTTCGCGGCCTCGGCCACAATCTTGTTCACTTCGACCGGCTGGCCGGGTTTGAACAAACTGGCCTGCGCAGGGTCGGGATGTGCCTCGATCAGATAGACCAGCGCGCCCCGGCTGTCCTGGCTGTAGATCACCGGCGGCGTGTATTCCGAGCGGGTGGCAACGAAGCTGACGGTGCCGCGCAGATCGGTCGGGCAGGAATCGCAGGCAATCGCCACGCGGTCGCCGCGATGGATGCTGGGCAGCGCGGTCTCTGGGACAAAGAAACGCAGCAGGATATTGCCCGGCGGCAGCAATTCGAGCACCGGGGCACCGGCCCCCACCGTCTCGCCCAGCTCGACGAAAGTGTCAGCGACATGGCCGGACACCGGGGCCATGACAACGCGCTCGTCGAGCTTCCATTGTGCAGATGCAAGCGCCTGTTCTGCCGCAGCGACGGCGTTGCGCTCGGCGGCAATCGCGTGCTCGCGGCCTGTGGACTGGCTGATCAGGTCAAGCTTCGCTTGCGAGGCTGCGATATGCGCCTTGGCTGACAACGCCTCGGCGCGCGCCTGATCGACGGATTGACGCGACGCATCGCCACGCCCCACCAATGCCTCGCCCCGCGCGAGATCGCGTGCGGCCCGGTCATAGGCGGCCTGGCTGTCGGCAAGATCGGCGCGGGCGGCAGCGATCTCCGCCTCACGCCCGGCATTTTGCATGTCAGCGAGCTTTTCACGCTCCTGCGCCAATGCGGCGGCGGCCTGATCGCGGGCGGCGCGTTCGTTGGTGTCGTCCAACGCGAACAGCAGAGCACCTTCTGCCACATCGTCACCTCGGGCGACCGCTCGTTTGGTCAACCGCCCGAGGGCAACAGGCGCGAC
>CAITEF010000646.1 GCA_903891315.1 uncultured Rhodospirillales bacterium
AGCGCAGCGCAGTCCGCCGCTTTCGTGCCGGTTGCACGAAGGCGGACCGCGCTGCGCTGGTCCGCCCTCCGCAATCGCTACCGTAAGTGTACTGATAGTAAGTCAAGGAGAGTTTCGGTCATGCCCATCCCCCTCTCAGGCGCCACCCGCATGCACATCATCGTGGGTGATCCGATTGCCCAGGTGAAATCGCCCGGCGGCATGACGGCCGCCTTCGGCAAGCGTGACGTGGATGCGATCTGCGCGCCGATCCAGGTCTCCACCGCGGACCTGCCGGACCTGCTCTCGGTGGCCGACCGGCTGAAGAATCTCGACGGCATCATCGTCACCGTGCCGCACAAGTTTGATTGCTACAAATACTGCACCACCGGCTCGACCCGCTCGGATTTCATCAAGGCGGCTTCCATCATGCGCCGCAATCCGAAGGGCGGCTGGCATGGCGACCAGTTCGACGGTGAGGGCTTCGTGATGGCGATGAAGAATCAGGGGGTCAATCCGCAGGGCAAGAAGGCGCTCCAGGTCGGCACTGGCGGTGCTGGCTCCGCCATCGCTTTCGCGCTGATCGAGAACGGCGTGTCCGAACTCGCTCTCCATGATCTCGACGCCACCCGCCGCGATGCACTGATTGATCGTCTCAATCAGCTGGGCCGCGCCAAGGTCTATGCGGGCTCGTCCGACCCGACCGGCTTCGACCTTGTCTGCAACGCCTCACCTGCCGGGATGCGCGTGGGGGATTCGCTGCCCGTCGATGTCTCCAAGCTGATCCCGAGCCAATATTGCGGCTGTGTGATCACCGTGCCGGCCATCACGCCGTTCATCGAAGCCGCCCGCAAGCTCGGCTGCGTCACCGGCACCGGCACTGAGATGTATGACGCCCTGCAGCATCTGATGGTCGATTTCCTGCTCACGCCGATGGAACAACGCTGAGGCGATCATGAACACCGAACTCTCGGCATTGGCTGAAAACCCGTCCTTCGACCTCGTTGTCGTCGGAGCGGGCTCGGGCGGCATGGCGGCGGCGGCGTTTGCCGCTCTCGCGGGTCGCAGCGTGTTGGTGGTCGAACGCACCGAATATGTCGGCGGCACGTCGGCTTTGTCGGCGGCGACGACCTGGGTGCCCAACTCGATGCATGCCGAGAAGGTCGCCCCTCCTGGCAGCCCTGACGCGGACAACCCGGCGCGGGTGCGCGCGTTCCTCAACGCGGTGGTCGGCAATCACTCGCCCGCCGATATCCGCGACGCCTTCATCGACGCAGCGCCAAAGGCGATTGCCACGCTGGAGAGCAAGAGCGCGGTGCATTTCCGCCCCTACGCCACCCATCCCGATTACGAGCAGGACCCGCCAGAGGCCACCATGCGGGGCCGCGCGCTGGAGCCGGTGCCGTTCGATGCCCGCGTGCTGGGCGATGACATCAATCTGATCCGCCGCCCAATCCCGGAATTCTGCCTGTTTGACGGCATGATGATCGACCGCACCGACATCAACCATCTGCTGGCGCTGGGCAAAAAATTCGCCTCGTTCAAGCACGCGGTGAAAATCCTCTCCCATTACGGCATCGACAAGCTGCACGGCCGTCGTGGCACCCGTCTGGTGATGGGCAACGCGCTGATCGGTCGCCTGTTGCTGACGCTGAAGCAGAATGGCGCAAAGATCGTCACCAAAACCTCGGTGCAGAGCTTCCTCACCGGCCCGAACGGGGTTGAGGGCGTGGTGCTGGTCTCCGGTGGTGTCACGCGGAACGTCTATTCCAAGCACGGCGTGGTGCTCTCCGCCGGTGGCTATAACCGGCACAAAACACGCCGTGCCGAGATGCTGCCGCAGCCGACGCCGGAATTCTCGCCCTCGGCCCCTGGCCATACCGGCGAGATGCAGGATCTTGCCCTCCAGCTTGGCGCGAAATTCAGCTCGTCTGACGCACAACCCGCCTTCTGGGCCCCGTGCTCGACCCGCAAGCGCAAGGATGGCTCAATCGCCGTCTTCCCACATTTCGTGCTCGACCGCTCCAAGCCCGGCACGGTCTGCGTCAATCAGGCGGGGCTGCGCTTCGTCAACGAGAGCAGTTCCTATCACCTGTTCGGAAAGGCGATGTTCGAGCAGAACCAGATCTCGCCCTGCATTCCGTGCTGGATCATCACCGACGCGGTGGGACTGAAGAAATACGGGCTCGGCATGGTGCGAATGGGCACCAAGAACATTCAGCCCTTCCTCGATGACGGCTATCTGCTGCAAGGCCAGACAGTTTCCGAACTCGCCCAGAAGATCGGCGTGCCCGCCGCCAATCTGGAGCAGACGATTGCCAATATGAACGACTACGCCAAATCAGGCGTGGATCTGGAATTCGGCCGTGGTCGCACCGCCTATCACCGCGTCAACGGCGATGCGAATGCGGGCACCATCAACCCGACCCTCGGCCCGATTGCCACTGCCCCGTTCTACGCCGTCAAGCTGATCGTCGGTGATATTGGTGCCTCCTCCGGTCTGGTGATCGACGCCGATGCGCGGGTGCTCGGCGTGAACGACCAGCCGATTGGCGGCCTCTATGCCTGCGGCAACGAGGCAGCGTCGATCATGGGCGGCACCTATCCCGGCCCCGGCATCACGGTTGGACCTGCGATCACCTTCGCCTATCGCGCGGTCAATCACGCGCTGGGACTGCCCGCGTGACCACGCGGCGCTGTGATCTGCTCGTTGTCGGCTCGGGTGCGGCCGGGCTGTCGGCGGCGGTGACGGCGGCGGCGCTGGGGTTGTCGGTGGTCGTCATTGAGAAAGACAGCCATGTCGGCGGCACTTCGGCGTGGTCGGGTGGCTGGCTGTGGATTCCGCGCAATGAGCTCGCCGTCGAGGCGGGGATTGTCGAGGATATTTCCGAGCCGCGCGCATATCTGCGCGCCGAGTTGGGCGAGGCGTTCGACCCCGCGATGGTCGAGATGTTCCTCGAACAAGGCCCGCGGATGATCCGCTTCATGCGGCGGGAAACGTCGGTCGATTTCATCCCTGGCAATGCGATGCCCGATTTCCACGGCAAGACGCCGCATGCAGGCTTGGGCGGACGCTCGGTCTGCGGTGCCCCCTTCGACGGGCGCAAGCTCGGCCCCGCGATCAAACGCCTGCGCCGCCCGCTTGATCTGATCTCGCCGTTCGGCATGGCAATCGCCTCGGGGGCGGATCTGCAAGCCTTCCTTGATGCGTCGAGCAAGCCAAAAGCGGCGTGGCACGTGGCCAAGCGCTTCCTGCGCCATTTCCGCGACCTGCTGCTGCATGGGCGCGGGATGCATCTGGTCAACGGCAACGCGCTGATCGCAAGGCTGTTCAAATCCGCCAATGATCTGGGCGTGGAGATCCTGACCAGCGCCCCGGCGCAGGAAATCCTGATCGAAAATGGCCGGGTGGTTGGCATGAAGGCGGGCGGTGAGGACATCCGCGCCGAGCGTGGCGTGGTGCTCGCCGCCGGTGGCTTCCCGCATGATCTCGCCCGCAAGGCGGCGATGTTCCCGCACGCGCCGACCGGGGCTGAGCACCACTCGGCGGCTCCTGAAACCAACACCGGCGACGGCCTGCGGCTGGGCGAGTCTGCGGGTGGTTACGTGCGGCAGGATCTCAGCAATGCCGGAGCCTGGGCCCCGGTCTCGCTGGTGCCCAAGCC
>CAITEF010000647.1 GCA_903891315.1 uncultured Rhodospirillales bacterium
AGCGTCGATTTGCCGCAGCCAGAGGGGCCAACCACCGAGAAGAATTCCCCTTGCGCCAGATCGAAGCTGATCGGACCCAGCGCGTGCAGCTTCCGGGTCGCCGAATTGCCGAACACGCGGGTGACGTGGCGCAGCGATACCTGAGCGGTGGTCATCATTGTTGCCCCATTTCGGCAAATCGCCAAAATTTATGCAATTTTCGCATTTGGCATTCCTCTCCCATGAGGGCTTAATCAGCCTCAAGTTTGCAGAAAAGCTAGGCCAGCCTGTGAAATGCTGTCAAACGAATTAGCGAGATCCTGAGCCAAAATCGGCTCCGGCAAAAATAATAAATAAGTTCATGGAGAGAATATCTGATGTCCGGCACAGAACGGAGCCTGTTCGAGAAAATATGGGACAGTCATGTTATCCGTCAGCTTGGCTCTGATCGCTTTCTGATCCACATCGACCGCCATCTTCTGCACGAAGCCACCAGCCGCGACGCCTTCGATGGCCTGCGCCGTCGTGGCCTGACGCCGAAATCGGTCGTCTCCACTTTCGGCGTGGTTGATCACGACCCCTCCACGCTGCCCGGTCGCACCGCCACCAGCTATGAACCTGCTCGCGAGCGCATCCTGGCCATGCAGGCAAATTGTCGGGAATACGGCGTCGAACTGCTCGACGTGAACGACCCGCGCCAGGGTATTGTCCATGTGATCGCCCCGGAACTTGGCCTCTCGCTGCCTGGCTCCACTATCGTCTGCGGTGACAGCCACACCGCCACCAGCGGCGGGCTCGGGGCCTGGGCTTGGGGGATCGGCACCACCGAGATCGAACGCGTGCTCGCCACCCAAGCGATGATCCAGAAAAAGCCGCGCACGATGCGGGTGAGTTTCCACGGACGCCTGAAGCCGGGCGTCTACGCGAAGGACCTGATCCTGCATTTCATCGGGCAATACGGCATCGCCATCGGCGGCGGTTTCGCGGTGGAATATGCCGGTGAGGCGATCCGCGCATTGCCCATCGAGGCGCGTTTGACGATCTGCAACATGTCCATCGAATTCGGCGCACGCTCCGGCCTGATCGCCCCCGATGAAACCACCATCGAATATATCGCCGGTCGCCCCTATGCGCCGAAGGCTGCACTATGGGACATGGCAGTGGCGGATTGGCGTAGGCTGCCCAGCGATGCGGAGGCGCAATTCGACCGCGAGATCGATCTCGATTGCTCCGACCTCAAACCGCAAATCACCTGGGGCACCTCGCCGCAGGACGTGATCGCCATCGATGAAGCCATCCCCGACCCATCCACCGCCATCCACGACCGGCGCGGTGCGATGGAAAACGCGCTCGGCTATATGGGCCTCCAGCCGGGCATGCGGATGGAGGGCTTGAAGATCGATTTCGCCTTCATCGGCTCCTGCACCAATTCGCGACTGTCGGATCTCGAAGTCGCGGCCCGCATCATCAAGGGCCACAAAGTGCCCGAGCATGTGACGGCGTTTGTGGTGCCGGGTTCGACCTCGGTGAAGCGGGCGGCGGAGGCGGCGGGGTTGGACCGGGTGTTTCTGGATGCCGGGTTTCAGTGGCGCGAATCTGGCTGCTCGATGTGTCAGACCTTGGGCGGCGATTCCGTCCCGCCCGGTCAGCGCTCGATCTCCACCACCAACCGCAATTTCGAAGGCCGTCAGGGTCCGCAGGCGCGCACCCATCTTGCGAGCCCGGCGATGGTGGCAGCCGCCGCGATTGCAGGCCACATCGTCGACACCCGCAAGCTGCCGGGAGGCGTGTGATCATGCAGAGCTTCACCACGCTGACCGGCGTCGCCGCCCCGTTCCTGCGCGCCAATGTGGACACCGGCACGATCATCGCCAGCCGCTTCATGCGCTCGCGCTCGATCAACATGGGCGAGAAGATGTTCTCCGATCTGCGCTACAACGCGGATGGCAGCGAGAACCCGGATTTCGTCCTCAATCAGGAGCCGTATCGGCACGCCAAGATTCTGATCGGCGGCATCAATTTCGGCTGCGGTTCGTCGCGTGAGGCGGCAGTGTATGCG
>CAITEF010000648.1 GCA_903891315.1 uncultured Rhodospirillales bacterium
CGGAGATCGTGCCGCCGAAATTGTCCTTCAGCTCAGTCGAGTTCAGCGCAAGAGTGCCGCCGAAGGTCGCAAAACCAGCCTGCGATGCCGGGCCGGGGCCACGGTCAACGACAACACTGCTCAGGAATGCAGCCGGGAAATACGCGGCCGAGTGATGGGTTGGGTCGTTTTCGTCGCCGAACGGGATGCCGTCGAAGGTCACGTTGTACTGACCATCGGCAAAGCCACGCCAGCCACCCTTGGAGTCACCAAGCAGGCCGTTGACGTTCGAGCCTTGCCAGCCAGGGGTGTATTTCACCGTTTCCGTGAAGTCCGAGGTCGGAGGGATGACGTCGCGGAGCACTTTGTCCGACACGATCGAGGTCGGCTCAATGGCGTCGAGCGAACCTTGCACCGGAGCAAGCGCCGGGGCGGTGCCGGCCGGGGCTTGGCTACCCACAGCAGCACGGCTCGTCAGCGGCGGAAGACCGCGGCCAGCCTGCACGTCAACGGAGCCCGCATCGGTGGACTGGGCGAGAGCTGCGCCGGTGGCAAGCATCAGCGACAGCATCGAAATGCTGGCCGAAAGCGCAGCGCGCCGGGAGGTGAAACGTCCAAATGACATGGCTGGAGAGCCTTCTTCTAAAGTTTGCGTAACGGACAGGAAACCCGTTCGCGGTCCCACTAAGCATTGAGAAATGTGACGTCTTTGGCAGTTAGGTTGCGGAAATGTGAAAATTAGATGTCAGCGCCAGTATTGGTGCAACAAATATGCAATTAAAATGTCAAAATCGGATCTTTGTACTGGAAAAACCCTGAAAATTCACACTATTCAGCGATTCCCGAAGGCGTGTATTCCAGAATGTTATAAAAATATGCGCGAGGCACAAATGTTCGATGATGAACGACTGTGGCTTGGACGACACACTCTGTGGCGTTGGTGCAATGGTATGGGAGATGGTGCCCGGGGTCGGAATCGAACCAACGACACTGCGATTTTCAGTCGCATGCTCTACCAACTGAGCTACCCGGGCGCTCATGCGGCCAGGGGGTGAACCACCCGGCAGGTTGGAGGCGGGTGAATAGACCACTCAGACGGGGGGATCAACCCTCTGCGTCGTTTTGTGTCACATCATCTTCATCTGACAGCTCTGCGGGAACGGCCGGCACACGGTAGCTCTCGCTGAACCAGCGACCAAGATCGACATCCGCACAGCGGGCCGAGCAGAACGGGCGGAACCGGGGCTGGCTCGGTTTCTTGCAGATTGGGCACGGTGCTCCGGTGCGGATCGGGGTCGGCTCAGCCACGCATGGCCTCCTCAATGCGACTGCGCCCAGATGGCCAATCGCGGTGTTCGATGATGATCAGGTCACGTCCGGTGCGGGCGAACACGCCGTCCTGGGCGGCGGAGTCGCGACGCAGCGATTCGGCGATTTCGGCGGAGGCGTGCAGAACCAACGCCCGATGCGGTGCTACGTCGGTCTCCCGCACCAATCGGCGCAACGCGGCGAGGCCGTGCGCGTGTGGCGTGTTGAGAAGCTCGTGCAGTGGCGGATGCACGCGCGGGCGGACGATTTCTGCGAGTCCCAATTGAGTGAAGCCAAGGAAGCGGGGTTTCAGCTTGTCTGTCGCCAGGGCGGCGATGAAATCCGGCGCGAGGCTCGCCCGCTTCTTTGCCGCCATGCCGCCGAGATCGACCAGGATGGCACCGGAGAGGTTGCGCAGCCGGATCTGGCGGGCGAGTTCGGGCAGCAGGGTGCGGTTCGCCTGAGCTTGGCTGTGCGCCTTGCCGGAGCGCTCGGCGGTGGCAGAGCCGAGATCGATGTCAATCGCGGTCAGCGCAGGTGTCGGGTGGATGTGCATGCGTGCGCCGCCCGGCAGATCGGCGGAGGGCTGTGACAAGGCGTCCCACGCATCTTCCAGTTCCGGCGGGAAGGTGGTGATCGGCCCAGGTGCCGCCGGATAGAGCGCCTGCATCCGCGCCAGAGCGTCCGGACCTCGGCGGATCAAGGCGGGGGAGCCGGTGCCGATCAGTGCCTGATCCGCCTCGCCCAACCGCGCCGACAGACGCGGTCCCTTGCCGCCTTGCGCGGCGCGGGTGATGCGCACGCCGAGCACGCACCCGGCATCCTCAGCACCGTCACTGTCGGGCAAAAACCCTTCCACGCCATCTTCCAGAGCCACGAAGCAGCCTGCCATCGCGGGGACGCGTGCGATGACGCGGCCACGATGCAGGTTGCCCACACCGTCTGGTGCTGCGTCACGCCACAATGCGATGTCGTGCAACCGCACCCCGTCCCAGGCGGCGACTCGCATCTCGCCGGGGGAGAGGGATGCGTGCAGTCGGATCACGGCAGCTTGAATCCAAGGCCGCGCAGCAATTGTGCAGTCTCAAACAGCGGTAGCCCCACGACGGCGGAATAGGAGCCGACGATCTGACGGATATAGGCGGCGGCAAGACCCTGGATGGCGTAGCCACCCGCTTTGCCCTGCCATTCGCCACTCTTTATATAGGAGTCGATCTGCGCTGAGGTCAGCCGGTTGAAGATCACCGCGGTGTCATTGACGCGCGACGCCACGCGGCCATCCGGGGCGCGGACGGCGATTGCGGTCATCACATGGTGGCGGCGGCCGGTGAGCAGTTCGAGGCACGCGCGCGCTTGCGCCTCCGTCTCGGCTTTCGGCAGAATCCGGCGACCGACAGCGACCACCGTGTCGGCGGCGAGGACGAATTCATCGGGGGCGGACGAGATCGCAGCCGCCTTCTCTTGCGCCAGACGCAAAGCATGCGGCCGGGGCAGTTCGTCGCGATGGGGTGTCTCGTCGATATCGGCGGGGGCGACGCGGCTGGGCGTCACCCCGATCTGCGCCAGCAAGGCCAAACGGCGCGGGCTTGCGGAGGCGAGTACCAGGGCCAAAATGGCGTCTTACTTGAAGCGGAAGGTGATGCGGCCTTTGGTGAGGTCGTAGGGAGTCATCTCCACATTCACCCGGTCGCCGGCCAGAACGCGGATGCGGTTCTTGCGCATTTTGCCGCTGGTGTGGGCGAGAATCTGATGTTCGTTGTCGAGCTTCACCCGGAACATGGCGTTGGGGAGAAGTTCCACAACGGTGCCGCTGAATTCGATCATGTCTTCTTTAGACATCAAGCCTCGTTTGTTACAGGTTTTGGAAAGCCGGGCGGAAGATGGGCGCGGCGTTTATGCACGTCAAGCAAAGCATTACAGAGTCGCGCGATTGCCGAGTCGTATCGACACAGAGCGGCCATGCGCCTGCAAGCCCTCGGCCTCAGCCAAGGCGACGGCGGCGGGGCCAACCTGCGCGAGTGCCGCTTCATCGGCCTCGATCCAGGTGGTGCGCTTGAGGAAGTCGAACACCGACAGGCCGGAGGCGAAGCGCGCCGTGCGCCCGGTCGGCAGCACGTGGTTCGGCCCGCCGACATAATCGCCCACCGCTTCCGGGCAGAACCGCCCCAGGAAGGCAGCACCCGCATGACGCACCTTGGCAAAGAATTCGCGCGGCGCGTCCAGCATCACTTCAAGATGCTCGGGCGCCGTGCGATTGACGAGCGACGCCGCCTCATCCCAATCGCGCACCACAATCACCGCGCCATGGTCGCGCCACGACGCCCCGGCGATTTCCGCACGCGGCAATGTCGGGATCTCGGCGGCAACGGCATCGGCCACCGCCTGACCAAACGCCGCCGAATTGGTGATCAGCACCGCTTGCGCCAACTCGTCATGCTCGGCCTGCGCCAACAGGTCGATGGCGATATGGCGCGGATTGTTCTGATCATCGGCGACGATAAGCACCTCGGAGGGACCGGCAATCGAATCGATGCCAACCCGCCCGAACACCTGCCGCTTTGCCTCGGCGACATACGCATTGCCGGGACCGACGATCCGATCCACCGGCGCAATCGAAGCCGTCCCGTACGCCAAGGCGGCCACAGCCTGCGCGCCGCCGATGCGGTAGATTTCCGAAACCCCCGCACGATGGGCTGCGGCGAGAACCAGGTTGTTCACCACACCGTCCGGCGTCGGGACCACCATCGCGATGCGGCTCACGCCGGCAACGCGGGCGGGGATGGCGTTCATCAGCACGGAGGATGGATAGGCGGCCTTGCCACCCGGCACGTAGAGGCCCACGGCGTCGAGCGCGCCCCAGCGCATCCCGAGGCCGAGACCGGCGGCGTCAGTGAATTCCAAATTCTGCGGCAGTTGTGCCCGATGAAATGCCTCGATGCGCGCGGCCGCGAGGTCGAGTGCTGCCATCAGATCGGCGGGCACCGCTTCGAGGGCTGCCTGGATTTCGGCTTCGGTGAAGCGCAGCGTGGCGGGCGTGAGCGTCAGACGATCAAAACGCGCGGTGCAGTCGATCACCGCCG
>CAITEF010000649.1 GCA_903891315.1 uncultured Rhodospirillales bacterium
CACTTCACCGTGTTCGTCCTGGCCTGCTTCGTCGGCTACATGGTGGTCTGGAACGTCACACCCGCTTTGCACACGCCGCTGATGAGTGTGACCAACGCGATCTCCTCGATCATCACCATCGGCGCGCTGCTGCAGATTGCGCCGCCTGCGATTGATGGATTGGAGAGGCAGAACCTGCTGATCGGGATCATGGCCTTCATTGGCGTGGTGCTGACTGGCGTCAACATGTTCGGCGGCTTCGCGGTCACGCGTCGCATGCTGGCGATGTTCCGTAAGTAAGGCGAGGAAACCCTGATGAACGACAACATCGCCACGGTCGCCTATATTGGCGCGACCATTCTTTTCATCATGAGCCTGGGTGGCCTGTCCAACCCGGAAACGTCCCGACGCGGCAATCTCTATGGCATGATCGGCATGGGCATCGCGGTGGTTGCCACCGTGTTCAACCCGAGCCATGTCACCACCACCGGCATAGCGGCGATCATCATCGCCCTGCTGATCGGCGGCAGCGTCGGCCTCTATGCCGCGCGCAAAGTGCTGATGACGCAGATGCCTGAGCTGGTGGCACTGATGCACAGCCTCGTGGGCCTCGCCGCCTGCATCGTGGGCTTTGCCAGCTATATCGACACCACGCCGTTGGCGGCAGCGGGAACCTCCGCTGCCGATCTCGCCGCCATTGAGGCGGTGCATGAGGTGGAGATCTATCTTGGGATCCTCATCGGTGCGGTGACATTCTCCGGCTCGATCATCGCCTTCGGCAAGCTGTCAGGCAAAATCGGCGGCAAGCCGCTGCTGCTGCCGGGCCGCCATTTCATCAACCTCGCGGGCCTGATTGTTGTGATCATCGCGGGCAAGTTCTTCGTCGGCGGTCAGGCGGCGACGTTCTCGCTGCTGCTGATGACGGTGATCGCACTGGCCTTCGGCGTGCACATGGTCATGGCCATCGGCGGCGCCGACATGCCCGTCGTGGTCTCGATGCTCAACTCCTATTCGGGTTGGGCGGCAGCCGCGACCGGCTTCATGCTGAACAACGATCTGATGATCGTCACGGGTGCCTTGGTGGGCTCTTCGGGTGCCATTCTGTCCTACATCATGTGCCGCGCGATGAACCGCAACTTCATCTCGGTGATCGCCGGCGGCTTCGGCGGCGGCGCTCCGGCAGCGCCGGGCGGGGCGGCGGCGGCACCGGAAGGCGAGGTCACGCCGATCTCGGCCACCGAGACCGCCGAATTGCTGCGCGAGGCCAAGGAAGTGATCATCGTGCCGGGCTACGGCATGGCGGTCGCCCAGGCGCAGCACACGGTCTATGAGATCACCAAGCTGCTGCGCGAGAAGGGCGTGAATGTCCGCTTCGGCATTCACCCGGTGGCGGGCCGTATGCCCGGCCACATGAACGTGCTGCTCGCAGAAGCCAAGGTGCCATATGCCATCGTGATGGAAATGGACGAGATCAACGACGACTTCCCGAAGACGGATGTCGCCATGGTCATCGGCGCCAACGACATCGTCAACCCCAGCGCCCAGGACGATCCGTCGAGCCCCATCGCCGGTATGCCGGTGCTCGAGGTGTGGAAGGCGCAGACCACCATCGTCATGAAGCGCAGCATGGCCTCAGGGTATGCCGGCGTCGACAACCCCCTTTTTTACAAGGAAAACAACCGCATGCTGTTCGGCGATGCCAAGAAAATGC
>CAITEF010000650.1 GCA_903891315.1 uncultured Rhodospirillales bacterium
AAGACCGGCTCGCTGTCGCGGTCAGACCGGATTGCGAAGTATAACCAGCTGATCCGGATTGAGCAGCAGCTTGGGACGGCCGCACGTTACGCCGGGCGTTCGATTTTGAAGGCATGAGCCGGTGGGTGGGATGGCCTGCGCCATCCCACCTGACGGATTACCAGCCGCGATATTCGTGGTGCTCGCGCCACTCATGTTCCCGCCAAGCGCGCTCGCGGCGCTCGGCTTCCCAGCGGGCGCGTTCGCGCATTTCGTGCTCGTAATGGCGGGCACGCCAATCGTCGTAATACGGGTAATAGCCTTGCGCCTGGGCTTTCGGCGCCACGGCCGCCAACAGCGCCACGGCGGCGCAGGAGGCCAGAACCACAGAGCGAGCGGACATTGTGCTGTCTTTCGGTGTCCCGCCGGAACCACTCCGGCGTTGATGGGATTTCGCGCCTCATTCATGGCTGAATCGGGGCGTAAAACGCCGATTCACAACGCGTTGCGCTTATGTCATCCTGTGTTTAGCGATTCTTGGGATTTCGATGGGCATTTGGCGGGGCATCAAACGGGGCGTGCGCGAGGCAGTGATGCCGGTCGTGTTGCTGTCGCTTGCCGGCTATTTCATCTGGGGATCCTGGCAGGGTGACCGTGGGCTGGACGCCAGCCAACAGCGCCAGGCGGCCAAGCAGGCGGCGCAAGCGGAACTTGATGCCGCCCGTCAGGAGCAGTCGGTTTGGCAGCGCCGTGTCGAGGCGCTGCGGACCGAGCATCTGGACCGGGATGCGTTGGATGAGCGGGTGCGAGATCGCTTGAACCTGGCCAACCCGTCGGATATTGTTGTGCTTTACCCGCCGGGCAAGCGGGTCTTCTGATCACGCGGCGGGCGCACCCGGAAGGCGACGCAGCCTGGGGATCGGTGAGATCAGCACGATCAGCATTTGCAGGCTGAACCCGACCGCGGCGAGGGTCATCGCCGCGTCGAGCCCGAATGTCTCGCCGACCAGCCCGCCGATGGCCGCCCCAATCGGTCGTGCGCCAAAGCTTGCCACCATGAACAGGGCCGAGACGCGGCCGAGCAGGGCAGGCGTGGTGAGTGACTGACGCAAGGTGGTCTGCCCGATGGTCCACCAGATCGGGCCGATGCCGAAGATGAAGAAGCCCGCCAGAGGCACCGCAATGCCCGGCACAAAGCGACTGCCCACCACCACCAGCACGCCGAGCAAGGAGCCGATGGGGCCAAGTGTGATGAATTTCCCGATGCTCATGCGTTGCAGGATCAGCGGCGCAGTGAGAGCGCCGATCAACATGCCAGCGCCGTAGGCCCCCAGCGTCAGCCCCACCGCATCAGCCGTCAGCCCAAGGCGTTGCACAGCATAGAGGACGTAGACCGATTGCAGCAGGAAATAGGAGATCGACCAGACCACAGACGTCGCCATGATCGCCATCAGCAAGGGCTGGGTGCGCACGAAGCGCAGGCCTTCAGCGAGTTCGGCGAAGACATGGCGCTTGATGCTGGGCGTGCGCTCGGTTTCGGCGATGGCGGCGATCAACCCGGCAGCACTCAGCGACAGCACGCCGGCGATGGCAAACGCCGCCCCGCCGCCAATCGCCGCCACCAGCACACCCGCCACACTCGGCCCCGCCGCGAAGGCGATGCTGCGGGCGATTTCAAGACGGGTGTTGGCGGTGGCCAGTTGCGCGCGGTCCACCAAGGTCGGCACCAAGGCCGGGGCGGCGACGGAATAGACCACAGTGCCGGTTGCGGTGAAGGCTCCGATCCAGGCCAGATTGACCACGGTGAGCCAGCCCTGCCAGAGCAGGATGGGCAATGTGAAGAGCGCTGCGGCGCGGAGCAATTCGGCCACCACCATCAGCCGCTTGCGCCGCATCCGGTCCGCCAACACGCCTGCGGGCAGAGAGAGCAGAAGGAAAGGCAGGCTCTGCGACGCCGACAGCAATCCGGTCTCAGCCGCCCCGGCCCCCAGCATCAGCACGGCGATGATCGGCGCTGCCGCGAGCGTCATCTGCTCGGCGCTTTGGGCGGCCAGGTTCGACCAAGCGAGGCGGCGGAAAGAAGTGGAAAGTGACACGGAAATCCCCGAAACTTATTGAGATCATGCAATTTCGATTGAATCTGCGCATGATCCGTCCCGTTCTTTGCCCGATAAACAAAAGTTTGTGCAGTGCACAGCGTGAAATCTCCTATGCGCGCGCACGCAAATGCCGATATTTTATTTCGTAGAGACCGCAATCCCGGCAATGCGCTGCATCTCGCCGCCGAGGATGTGACGCGTATCAAAGGCTTAACAATTTTTCAGTTAATAGGTCTTATTGCATTGCAATAGAACGATTTTTTTATGTGCCAAACCCTTGCATCTCAAAAATCCCCCTTGTAGCACTGGCTCACAAGCACGAACCCGTGGGAGGAGAAGTGGCTATGGCGCAGTCGGAAACCCGCAAGAAGGGCAAGGGGCGCGCAGCGTCCAATCAAGCCCTGACAAAGGAAGAGCTTCTGTCCGGATACCGGGACATGCTCCTCATCCGTCGCTTCGAGGAAAAGGCCGGCCAGCTTTACGGCATGGGTCTGATCGGCGGCTTCTGCCACCTTTATATCGGCCAGGAAGCCGTGGTGGTCGGCATTCAGAAGACCCTCAGCGAGGGAGACGAGATCATCACCTCCTACCGCGATCACGGCCACATGCTGGCCTGCGGGATGGAAGCGCGCGGCGTGATGGCCGAGTTGACCGGGCGTGAGGGTGGTTACTCGCGCGGCAAGGGCGGCTCGATGCATATGTTCAGCCGCGAGAAGAATTTCTTCGGTGGCCATGGGATCGTGGGCGCCCAGGTGTCGCTCGGCGCGGGCCTCGCCTTCTCGAACTGGTATCGCCGCAACGACCGCGTGGCGGTGACGTATTTCGGTGACGGCGCATCGAACCAGGGCCAAGTCTATGAGAGCTTCAACCTTGCCGCCCTGTTCAAGCTGCCCTGCATCTTTGTGATTGAGAACAACAAATACGGCATGGGCACGGCGATTGATCGCATCTCGGCCAGCCATGATCTGTCGATGAACGGCGCGCCTTGGGGCATCAAATCGGCCAAGGTCGATGGCATGGATCTCGAAGCCGTGCATGCCGCCGCCGAAGTCGCCGTCGCTGCCTGCCGCGCGGGCGAAGGACCGTATCTGCTCGAAGTCCAGACCTACCGCTATCGCGGCCACTCGATGTCCGACCCGGCGAAGTATCGCACGCGTGAAGAGGTGCAGAAGATGCGCACCGAGCATGATGCTATCGAGAGCGTGCGTCACAAGCTCGAAGCGATGGGCGTCGATGCGGCGGCGTTCAAGGCGATTGATGATGAAGTGAAGGCGATCGTCACCGACGCCGCTGATTTTGCGCAGACCAGCCCGGAGCCTGACGTGTCGCAGCTCTGGACTGATATTCTGGTGGAGGGCTGAGATATGGGCGTCCAAATTCTGATGCCGGCGCTGAGCCCGACCATGACGGAAGGCAAGCTGGCGCGTTGGCTGAAAAAAGCCGGTGACGAGATCAAGGCGGGCGACGTGATCGCCGAGATCGAAACCGACAAAGCGACGATGGAAGTCGAAGCCGTCGATGAAGGTATCCTGGGTGCGATCCTGGTGGCCGAAGGCACCGAGGGCGTTGCCGTCAACACCCCGATTGCCGAGCTCGCGGGCGAGGGCGGTTCGGTTGCGGCTCCAGCCCCGGCGGCAGCCCCGGTCCCGGTGGCGGCGGCTCCAGAGCCCACCATTTCCACCCCGGTTCTGCTGCCTGCGACCGTGATCCCCGAGAAGGATTGGGGCGCGACCACGCCGACCACAGTGCGTGAGGCACTGCGCGACGCGATGGCGCTCGAAATGCGCCATGACCAAGACGTGTTCCTGATCGGTGAGGAAGTCGGTGCCTATCAGGGCGCCTATAAGATTAGCCAGGGCCTGCTGGAGGAATTCGGCGACCGTCGCGTGATCGATATGCCGATCACCGAGCATGGTTTCACCGGCATGGCGGTGGGTGCGGCGATGAACGGTCTGCGCCCGATTGTCGAGTTCATGACGTTCAACTTCGCCATGCAGGCGATTGACCAGATCATCAACTCGGCGGCGAAGACGCTCTATATGTCTGGCGGCCAGATGGGCTGCCCGATTGTGTTCCGTGGCCCGAACGGTGCGGCATCGCGCGTCGCGGCCCAGCACAGTCAATGCTATGCCTCGTGGTACGCGCATTGCCCCGGATTGAAGGTGGTGGCCCCGTGGTCGGCCGCTGATGCGAAGGGCCTGATGCGCGCTGCCATCCGCGATCCCAACCCGATCATCTTCCTGGAGAATGAGATCCTCTACGGGCAGACCTTCGATTGCCCGACCGATCCGAATTTCATCCTGCCGATCGGCAAGGCGAAGATCGAGCGGGTTGGCAGCGATGTCACCATCGTCGCCTTCTCGGTGATGGTTGGCGTGGCACTGAAGGCAGCGGACATTCTGGCCGCTCAGGGCATCTCGGCTGAGGTGATCAACCTGCGCACCATTCGTCCGCTCGACATCGAGACCATCGTGACCTCGGTCAAGAAGACCAACCGCGTGGTCAGCGTTGAGGAAGGCTGGCCGACGGCTGGTATCGGCGCTGAGATCATCGCCGTGGTGACCGAGAATTGCTTCGATTATCTCGATGCGCCCCCGGCCCGCGTGGCTGGCCTCGACATTCCGATGCCTTACGCTGCCAACCTCGAAAAGCTCGCACTGCCGCAGCCCGATTGGGTTGTCGATGCGGTGAAGAAGCTGATCTGAGCAACCGGCAGGGAGAACAGAACAATGGCCACGAACATCCTGATGCCTGCGCTGAGCCCGACCATGACCGAGGGCACGCTGGCGCGTTGGTTGAAGAAAGAGGGCGACGCGATCAAGGCGGGTGACATCATCGCCGAGATCGAGACCGACAAGGCGACGATGGAAGTCGAAGCCGTCGATGAGGGCGTGCTGGGCAAAATCCTGGTCGCCGACGGCACTGCCAACGTTGCGGTGAACGCGCCAATTGCGATCTTGGTGGATGCGGGTGAGGCGGTGCCATCTGGCGCTGCTCCGGCAGCCCCGGCTCCTGCGGCGGCGGCTCCTGCCGCTGCTGCTCCGGCCCCGGTGTCGGCGGCGGTCGCTGCTCCGGCTCCGGTCGCGGCGGCTCCGATGGCGTCAGGTGAGCGGGTGTTTGCCTCGCCACTCGCCAAGCGGATGGCGCAGCAGGCGGGATTGAGCCTTGCTTCGATCAAAGGCACCGGCCCGAATGGTCGCATTGTGAAAGCAGACGTGGAGGCGGCGGCCAAGGGGGGGGCATCCGTGGCCGCTGCTGCTCCGGTGCCGGTGGTGGCGCCCGCAGCGGTTGCCGCTCCGGCACCGGTCGCAGCCCCGGCTCCGAAGGCTCCGGCTCCGGTGATCACGGCACCGCACACGGTGGTGCCGAACTCGACGATGCGCAAGGTCATCGCGCGCCGTCTGTCCGAAGCCAAGGCGACGATCCCGCATTTCTACGTCTCGATGGATATCGAGATCGACGCGCTGCTCAAACTGCGCGCCGACCTCAATGGCCGTTCGCCGAAGGATGGTCCGGGCGCGTTCAAGCTGTCGGTGAACGATCTGATCATCAAGGCCGCCGGTGTCGCTCTCAAGCGCGTGCCGAAGGTCAATGCCACCTACACCGAAGACGCCACGATCATTTACGACAACGTGGATATCTCGGTGGCGGTGTCGATCCCGGACGGTCTGATCACGCCGATCATTCGCAACGCCGATAGCAAGGGGCTGGCCCAAATCTCCAACGAGATGAAGGATCTGGCCAACCGCGCGAAGGCTGGCAAGCTGAAGCCCGAGGAATTCCAGGGCGGCGGCTTCTCGATCTCCAATATGGGCATGTATGGCGTGACCAGCTTTGCCGCCATCGTCAACCCGCCGCAGGCTGGCATTCTGGCGGTTGCTGCCGGGACGCAGCGCGCTGTGGTGAAGAATGGCGAGTTGGCGGTGGCCACCGTGATGACCTGCACGCTCTCCGTCGATCACCGCGTGGTCGATGGGGCGCTCGGGGCCGAGTGGATGGCCGAGTTCAAGAAGATCGTCGAAGACCCGATCAGCCTGATGCTGTGAACACCCTCCTCCCGTCATTGCGAGGA